>JALHUB010000301.1 GCA_022865685.1 Dehalococcoidia bacterium
GATGCCGCCGCTGGTGAGGGCGTCGAGCCAGAGGCGCATTCGCAGCACCATCTCACCCGACCGTTCTTTGAGGCCGTCGCCCGGTGTCACCGCGAGAACCTGAACCAGCAGCTCCGAGGCGCCCACCAGGAGCGCGAGCGTATGGATAAAGACCGCGCGCCAGGGCAACCGCGCGAGAACGTAGCCGGTCGCAACGCCGAACACCGCTATCGGGTAGAGCGAGGGCATGTCCTCGACCCAGCCGGCGTTGTCGATAGCAGCGACTACGCTCAGGGAGATGGCAAGGACCATGAGGAGCGTGACCGCGTCGCGCCAGGGGAACAGCCGGCTCACCGCGCCTGTTCTGGGCTCCATTTCGGTCGAATGGAGTGTCGCCAAAGCCGTCATGGGTCGCTCCCGGCCACCGCTGATAGCGAGGGTCGCCGGACGTCGCTCGATGCGGATGCGAGAGCGGTACCGAGGTCGCCGCCGCGCTTTACAACCGACGTGTGGATGCCCGCCGCCGCCAGCGCGCCGAAGACGACGAGCGAATCGCGCTCGGCGCCGAACGTGCCCGGCTCGATGATGACGGCCGCCAGCTTGGCGCCACGCTCCGCGGACACCCGCAGGCTGAGCACCCAGTCGTCCTGCGTCGACGGCGTGATCACTACGACAGTGCTATGCTGCCCGAAGCGCTTCCCTTCCTCGTTGAGGAGCTGCGCTAGAGAGACGTCGCCGGTGGCCCGCATCATCGCCAGCGATTCCAGGATGCGCACGTATTGCGCCAACCCTCGCTCGGGCGGAACGAGGTGCGGGGTCTGCCCGAAGGCCATCAGCCCGATGGAGCGGCTGCTCCGGCAGAAATGGTTGGCAATCGAGGCCGCGAGCGTGACCGCGGACTCCTCGGTCGACTCGTCGCCGCTGCCGGCCTGCGTCTTCGCTTCCAGGTCCATGACGATCCAGACGTCGCTGGCGGGGTCCATCTCGAAGAGCTTGACCATGAGCTCGCGCGTGCGGGCCGTGCTCGGCCAGTGGATGCGGTTGTAGCTGTCGCCGAAGGCGTACTGACGGACGCTGACGGCATTCGACGTGACGTAGTGCGTCGGCCTGTGCAACGGCCCCTCGCCGAGCAGTTCCGCCGGCGGCAGGTGGACGCCGCTGAGCTCGACGGGTCGCGGGTAGACCAGGACGGTCTGCGGCCGGCCGAGGGACTTCGTGAAGCGGAAGAGGCCGAAGGGGTCGCCGCTTGTCACGGTGACGCGGCCCAGCGTATACAGGCCGCGCCGTCCGCAGGTGCTGACCGCTTTCCAGGAGCGTCGCTGCCGCGGCCGGAGGGAGACGACGCGTCGGATCGCGTGCCCCGGCAGGTCCGAAGGCTCGTCGACCTCCAGCCACAGCTTCGACAGCCAGCTCCGGTTCTGAATGGACACGCGTTCGCTCAGCGGTTGTCCCTGTTGCAGCCGGTCTGTCGCGCGCTCGATCTCGGCGTGGACGCCCCAGAGGCTCAGGCGAGCCCAGAGGAGGCAGAGCGGCAGCGCCAGCAGGATGACGTAGGCGAGCCGGAACGGTAGCCAGAAGCCGGTGGCGAAGGCGGGAACGAGGGATGCGACAAGGATGACACACAGCACCAGGACGGAGCGGTAGCGCCGGAAGAATCTTCGGGAAGCGGCCATGGCTGTCACTCCCTTGTGGAGGCGCCTCAGCGGGAACCACTGCGGGAGCGCGCACTCGGAATCGGGACGCGGTCCAAGCAGTCGCTGACGACGTCCCACGTCGTGATGCCTTTAACGCGCGCGGCCGCGTTCAACAGGATGCGATGCCGCAGGGCCGCGTACGCTATCTCCTTCACATCGTCGGGCAGGGCGAAGTCGCGGCCGTCGAGGAGCGCGCGCGCCTGGCCCGCCCGGAAGAGAGCGAGGGAGCCGCGCGGAGAGGCGCCGAGGTGCACTGCTTCGTGCTCGCGGGTCGACTCGGCGAGAGCGACGACGTAGTGCTTCACGAGCGAGTCGACATAAATCTCCTTGACGGCGTCCTGCACAGTCGTGATCTCGTCCGCGTCGGTGACCTGCTCGAGGGCCGTGATGGGGTGAGCGCGTTGCTGCTGCTCGATGATGGTGACCTCGTCGCCGTGGGCGGGATAGCCCAGGTGCACGCGAAGGAGGAAGCGGTCGAGTTGCGCCTCGGGAAGCGGGAACGTGCCTTCGTACTCGACGGGGTTCTCCGTAGCCATCACCAGGAACGGCTGTGGCACGGGGCGGGTGACGCCGTCGACTGTCACCTGCCGCTCCTCCATCGCCTCGAGAAGGGCGGACTGCGTCTTGGGCGTGGCGCGGTTGATCTCGTCGGCGAGGACAATCTGGGACATGATAGGGCCGGGCCGGAACTCGAAGTCGCTCGTGCGCTGGTTGTAGATCGAGACGCCGGTAATGTCGCTGGGAAGCGTGTCGGGTGTGAACTGGATGCGCTTGAAGGTGCAGCCGGTGGAGCGGGCGATGCTGCGGGCGAGCATCGTCTTGCCGACGCCGGGCACGTCTTCGATGAGGATGTGGCCCTGGCAGAGGAGGCCGATGACGCTGAGCTGCACCTCCTGGGGCTTGCCTACGATTACCGTCTCGACGTTAGCGATGATGCCTGTCGCTATCTCCCGTGGCTCTCTCACGTCGGCCCTCCGTGTGGAATTACGTCAATTATAACAACTTATCCATGCTGTCACTCTATCCCCGCAGTCAACCGGGCGCTTGACGCTTCCCCGACGGCGGTCGTGCGATTGCCCTACGCCTTCGGCAGCCCGGCGCGGTGCCGTTTGCGATTCTGCCGGATAAGTGGTAAATTCGTCCTTTAGACCTCTAGAAGGGCCGCAGGATGCAAGCCGTCAAACCCGACACCGATTACCGGATCGAACAGTTCACCATCTTTAACGACCGCGAGACCGACTTCTACCTCCATCGCACCGAAAAGGCCGTCTTCCAGGCCGTCCAGCGTCTGAACGGCAAGGGGACCGGCCGTCTGCTGGACGTCGGCTGCGGGCTCGGCATGCAGGCGGCGCGCCTGGCCCTCAGGGGCTGGGAAGCGTACGGAATCGACGCCTCCGACCAGATGCTGAAGCTCGGCCAGTTCCGCTTTCCGGCGGTCCACAAGAGGGTGCGCCTGGCCCGCAGCATCGCCGAGGCGCTGCCGTTTCGCGGCGGCTACTTCGACGTGGTGATGTGCCAGGGCGCGATGGACCACTTCGCGGACAGGGGGCGCTTCGTCGCGGAGGTGGAGCGCGTGCTGAAGCCGGGCGGGCACTTCGTCGTGGCGCTGGCGAACTACGAGAGCCTGTCCTGTCGCATCGGCAAGGCGCTGGACGACCTCAGCCGCTTGCTGGGAGTGGACACGCCGCGGCGCTACCAGTTCTGGCGCATCCCGGCCGACCACACGTTTATCGGCAGCTACAAGCTGCTCAAAGGCCTCGACAACGGCACGATGCGCATCGCGCGGATCCATGGGGCGTCGATGTTCCTGTTCCTGCCGCCGTGGCGGGAGCTGCTGGAGGCGCTGCCGTTTGAGTTGGCGGCGGCCACGTTCCGCGTCGTCGACCGCGTGGCGTACCGGTTCCCGTCGGCCGCCGACGTCGTGATAGCGGCGTTGCGCAAGGAAGACCTCAGCGACCTCTTACAGCTTCGGCTAGAAGCTCGGGGGAACGGGAAGAAACGAAGTAGCGCCGTACCCTCGTACCTTCTGCGAGGGTGAATTCGACGCCTTCCGGCACGCCCGGCAGGCTCCAGGCGCGGCGGCCTCCGAGCGCATAGCGAATTCCCCAGCCGCCGTAGGTGAGCCATCGATACTTCTTCGCCTCTACGGACTGGATCGCTGCAAGCGGAAGCGTCCTTCGGAGCATGCCGAAGGCGAACCGCAGCTCCTCATCGCTCACCGCAATTCGGAGGTATCGAAACGAGAAGAAGACGAAGACTAGCAGCGCACCCACAAGCGCCATGAACGGATAGTAGAGGGCATACGTCTGCCAGCCTACCTGCCCGGTCGCAGCGGACACCGCGACCCCTGCCACGAGCGCAGCCACCCCGAACAGGATGACAGCCTGAAGCCACAAGGGCGCAGGCACTTCCTCCTGGTACCGCAGCGGCGAGCTTGCCTTCATAGGCGTTCCTCAACCCGTAGCTTCCTCCATCGTCGCGACGAAAGTCAAACCTTGCCCGCTATGATATGATCGTTGTACCTCGATGGCAGGTGCACGATGGACAGAGAACGATTCGAAGAGCTTGTCGAACGGGCGCTTCTCGCGCTGCCTGAGCAGTTCAGCGAGCGGCTCTCGAACATCGATGTGGAAGTCAAGGACTACCCTAGCCCCGACGACCTTCGCGTGGCGCGTGCCCGACGCGGCCAGACGCTGCTGGGCCTATATCGCGGCATCCCCGTCACCCGGCGCGGCCTGGGCTACAACATGGCGCCGCCGGACCGCATCATCATCTTCCAGCGGCCCATCGAGCTGACCTGCCGGAGCGATGACGAGATCGTCGAGAGGGTCGGGCACGTGGTCCGGCATGAGATCGCGCACTACTTCGGCATCGACGACGAGGCGCTGCGCCGGATGGGCGCCTACTAGGAGACAGACCTGGCATGGTCATGCTGGACGAGGACGAGGACGGCGAGCCTGAGGGCGAGGGTTGGGAGCTGGACCCGAACGACCCCAGTCATCCAGACTTCGACCTATCGGAGGCGGGCTACTCCGGCGTGGAACCCGAAGAGAGGCCGTGGCATCTGCCTCGGGCGCTCATCCTCATAGTCGCTATCCTGCTGCTCGTGGCGATGTTATGGCCGGGCTGCGCCCGCGTTCTCTACTAGCGACCTCCGGCTAGACTCTCTTTGTCTTCCAGCGACCGCCCGCGAATCGGAGCCATATGAGGCCCGCGCGCACGTTCTGCTCCAGGACCGCACCGGCCCACGCGCCCGCCGGTCCCCAGCCGACGACGTGACTGAAGATGAAGGCGGCGGGAATGCGCACTGTCCAGGCCGTGAAAGTGAGCACGCCCAGGACGTAGCGGACGTCGCCGGCGCCGCGCAGGGTGCCCGAGAGCGCCATGCCCATTCCCATCATCGGGAAGGCGAGGGCGAAGACGCGCAGGCAGCGCGAGCCGATGTCGATGACCTCCGGGTCGTTCACGAACAGACCGACCATCTGCGGCGCGAAAAGTAGCACCAGCACACCCAGCCCGACCATCGTGATTAGCGCCCACTTTCGCGTTTCCTTGCCCGTTCGCTCGGCGAGGTCGGGCCGGCCCGCGCCCAGCGATTGCCCGACGACGGCCGTGCCCGCTGTCCCCAGGGCGAATCCGGGTACCTGCGCGATGTCGAGGGCGCGGAGCGCGATCGCGTGCGCTGCTGCTGCGGCGGTGCCAAAGTCGGTGATCAGGCGCGAGTAGACGAGGAAGGCGAGGTTGAACTGAAGCTCCTCCAGACCAACGGGAATAGCGATATTAAGAAGCCGTCGCGCTTCGTCTCGGCCGAAGTGCAGCGCCTGCAGCGGGCGAAAGAGGATCGGGCCGTCGCCCCGGACCAGCACGCCGACGGCAATGAGCGCACCGGCAACACCGGCGCTGGCGATCCCGGCGCCTGCGGCTGCCGCTCCCAGCTTCGGCAGGCCGAAGACACCGCTGATCAGCAAGAAAGCCACAACGCCGTTGACGACGTTGGACACCATTATGACCAGCATCGGCGTCCTTGTGTCTCCGACGCCGCGCAGACAGCCGTTGGCCGCGAACATCAACACCATGAAGGGCATTCCCAGCGAGGTGACGCGCATGTAGTCGACGCCCGGGCCGAGCACGCCCTCTCGCGCCGCCATGAGCTGCATTAGCTGATGGGCCGCTACAACGAGGAAGAGCGAAACCGCCAGACCCCAAAGGAAAGCGAAGGTCAGGGAGGCGCGGACCGATCGTTGCAGGTCGTCGAGCGCCCGCGCGCCGGCGCTGTGGGCGACGACTATCGTCGAGCCGACGTTCACGCCCCAGGCGCCCGACAGGGGCAGCCAGAGCAGCAGTCCCGCGATACCGATAGCGGCCACGCCGTCGGAGCCGACGTACCTGCCGACAAGGACGGCGTCGACGATGCCGATGGCGGTTGTCGACAGGCGCTCGGCCACGAGCGGAGCGGAGAGACGGAGGATCGTACCGGTCAGCCGCTCTTCCCGCAAGTCAATGCCGATAGCTTCTTCGGCGCCGAGGGGTATGCCTTCGGAGGTCAACGGTGGAAAGTCCTTGTCGCTGGATGACGGATTTCCGCAATAATCGGGGACGTAGCGACAATTGTAGCGCAGGAGCTACCCCTGGCAGAAGGCCGCAGGGATTCGGTCTGCAGACGGCACGTTTGACAATTCCTGAGCGTCGGCACCATAATTCGCTTGCCGCGGCCTCGGGAGGCGCTGAAGGCATCGGCCAAACATGACCCGAGGACGCCATTTCGACTATCCACGACCGAAGGCCCGGCCGCCCAGGCGTATCAGGGAGGTAAGAACAAGATGCAGGTACTGGCTTCCGGGACGGGCGAGTTCAAGCCACCAAACCCCGACGAGATGCGAAGCTGGGTGCGCGAACACAAGGTGCGCGCGCCCGTGGACAAGGTGATGACGGAGCACGAGGCGGTATCCCGCTTCGTCGACGACGGCGACTACATGGCATACGACATGAACATCGCCGCCAGAGGGCCCGTGTCGCTCTACCGCGAGATCATTCGGCAGAAAAAGCGGGACCTCTGGATTGCCGCCAAGTTTAGCTGGGCGGACACGACCCTGCTGGTGGCCGGCGGCTGCGTGAACAAGGTCGACGTTGGCTGGATGGAGACGGGCGCGATCATAAACAACGCCCTGCGCGAAGACCGGCTCAAGTTCATCGAGTGGACGAACGGCGCTCTGTCCTATCGATTGCTGGCGGGCGCGCTGGGCGTGCCCTTCCTGCCGATGCGTTACGTCGGCGGCACGGACGTCTTTGAGAAGTCTGGCGCCAAGCTCGTCGAGGACCCGTACACCGGGCAGCCCATCGTGCTGGTGCCGGCTCTGAACCCGGACGTCGGCCTGATCCACGTCCACGAGTGCGACGCATTCGGAAACGCGCGCATTTACGGCGCGGGCGTGGCGCCGCGGGAGATCGCGATGGCGTCGAGGAAGCTGATCATTTCGACGGAGCAGATAATCGGCAACGATGAGATCAGGCGAAACCCGCAGCGGACGACGATCCCCTACTACCTGGTCGACGCGGTCGTGCTGGCGCCGTTCGGCGGCTATCCGGGGAGCGTGCCCGGCCGCTACGTCGCCGATGCGGAGAACATCCTGGAGTTCGCCTTCGCGCAGATACAGGGCACGCTGGACCAGTACCTGGAGAAGTACATCTTCAGCGTCGCTTCGCACGAGGAGATGCTTGATAAGCGGGTCGGGGCTGCCAAGCTGCTCAGGCTGACACAGGAAGAGACCGTTCGGGAGGGCTACCAATGACTGAGCTGACCTTCACGGACCTGGAGCAGAATATCTGCACCATCGCCAACATGATCGAGGAGGACAAGCTCTACTTCGTGCAGATGGCGGGACCGCCGCTGTTCGCGATCCTTCTCGCGAAGCGGATGCGCACGCCCGAGGTCGGCTTTCTCGTCGAAGAGGGCGCCATAGCCCCCAGCCCCAGCTTCCCCCTGCCGCGAATGATGCTGGGCGCGGCGCGGTCGCACTACCGGTCTGTCGCCTGGGAAGGGATGAACATCGTCGACGCCCACGCGGCTCTGGGCTACGTGGACTGGGGCATACTCTCGGCGGTGCAAATAGACAAGTTCGGTAACTTCAACTCGACATTCCTGGGAAAGGACTACGACCACCCGGACAGGCGCTTCGGCGGGCCCGGCGGCGCCAACGAGATCGCTTCTTGCTGCTGGGGCACGATTATCATGACCAAGCTGGAGAAGCGCAAGTTCGTCGAGAGGGTCGACTTCGTCTCTTCGCCCGGCTACATTGACGGCTCGCCCGGCGCGCGAGAGAAGGTGGGCCTTCCTGCGAACACTGGGCCGTACCGCGTCGTCACGGAGAGGGCGCTGTTCGGCTTCGATGAGAAGACCCACATGATGAGGCTCGATGCCATCGCCCCCTGGATAACCCTCGACGAGGTGCTGGAGCGGATGGACTTCAAGCCGCTCATCGCCGAGCCGCTGGGCGTGATGCTGCCGCCCACCGAGGAGGAACTAACGATCATCCGCGCGGAGATCGACCCGGGAGGGTACACGCTGAACCGTGGCGAGTGGCTTACGGTGACGGTTTAGGTTCGTTTCGAGGCCATCGGTTCCGCCGAGAGGAGATGGGAATGAGCGATTCCGGAGAAGGGTCCACGAAGCACATGGTGCCGCTGCGAGCCGGCATCTTCCGACTGCCGGACACGCCCGAGGGCAAGCCCGTGTTGCTGGGCAGTCGCTGCCCGAAGTGCGGCGCCTACTACTTCCCGAAACGGCACATATGCATCGGCTGTGGCCACGACGGCCTTGACGAGGCGGAGCTGAGCGCGCGCGGCAAGGTATGGACGTATACCATCGCCGGGCAGACGCCTCCCGGATCGCTGGTCGAGGCGCCGTACGCGCTCGCCGTCGTCGAGCTGCCGGAGAAGGTGGCGATCAGGGCGGTGCTGACCGACGTCGACCTCGATGCGGTGAGAGTGGGGATGGACGTCGAGATCACTCTGGCGAAGATGAAGGAAGACCAGGATGGCAACGACGTCGTGTCATACAAGTTCCGGCCCGTCTAGGGGAGCGACGCAGAGGCCGCGGCGACCGCCGGCAAGCTAGGAGGAATACCGTGGGCAACGATGGCACAAGAGTAGTGGTATTGGGGGTCGGTCTCCACCCCTTCGGTCGCTTTCCCGAGAAGAGCATGTCGGACCTCGGCCGGACGGCTGCCCTGGAGGCGATGAAGGACGCCGGCGTCAGCTACAACGACATCCAGGCCGGCTATTGCGGCCGCGTGGTGGCGTCTACGGGCGTAGGGCTGAACATTTTCGAAGAGCTGGGCTCCACGGGAATCCCCGTCACCAACGTGGAGCTGGCCTGCGCCAGCTCCTCTCGCGCGGCGGAGTTCGCGGCGACGGCAATCAAGGCCGGCGTCCACGACATGTGCATGGTCGTCGGCGTCGAGAAGATGCCGCGCGGCATGCTGGACTTGGGTCAGAGCGGCGGCGGCGGAATGAGCTTCGCGGGCGCGATGGGCTTGGCGCTCCTCCCGGGCGAGTACGCGATGCAGGCGCGACGACACATGGCGCTCCACGGCAGCAAGCGAGAGCACTTCGCACAGGTGTCCGTGAAGGCGCACAAGAACGGCTGCCTCAATCCGTACGCCCAGTACCAGGTGCCGCTCTCGCTGGAAGAGGTGATGAACTCGCGGATGGTCGCCGATCCGATCACGCTCTACCAGTGCTGCCCCACCAGCGACGGCGCATCGGCGGTTGTGCTCTGCTCGGAGGAGACGGCGCGCCGCTACACGACGAAGCCCGTCTATCTAACCGTGTCGATGGGGGCGACGCCGATCTATACGCCGGGCGAGGTGCAGCTTTCCGAAGGCCCAACTGCATGGCTGGCGCAAAGGGTGTACGAGAAGGCCGGCCTGGGCTCGGAGGACGTCGACGTAGCACAGTGCCACGATGCGTTCACGCCCGGCGAGGTGCTAACGGTCGAGAAGCTGGGTTTCTGCAAAGAGGGTGAGGGCGGCGTCTTCGTCTGGGAAGGCAACACGGAAATCACGGGCAAGAAGCCGATGAACACCGACGGCGGCCTTCTCAGTCGCGGGCACCCCATGGGCGCGACCGGCGGCGCCATGATCACTGAAATCGTGCGACAGTTGCGCGGTCAGGCGGGGCCGCGGCAGGTCGCGAATGCCAGGGTGGGCATGATCCACAACGCCGGTGTCGGCGGCATTCAATTGTCAATCCTCACGACCTAGCCCAAGGGCGAGCCCCGATAGCGCGTTGACGCCGTCCGATCGACGCTGTAAGATTGTGCAGAAATTCGCAATCGTCGCCAAGGAGGGCGGCGCACCTCGGCGACCGGGAACGAGGCTCGTTCGGTGGTTCGTCGGGGTTGTGTGTCGTTTGTCGGAGGATGGCAATGACAACGCTTCTCGGTGTTCCGGAAGTGGTAATCGATAGGCTGCCGGTATACGCGCGGATGCTCGCGATCCTTGAGAGCCAGGGCCGCCAGGTTGTCAGCTCGCAGGAGTTGGGCGATGAGTTGGGCGTGACTCCGGCCCAGATACGCAAAGACCTCAGCTATTTCGGACGTTTCGGCAAGCAGGGCCGCGGCTACAATGTGCAGCATCTCACCGGCGAGTTGCGGCGGATCCTGGGTCTCGATCAGGAATGGACGATGGTCCTGGTAGGCGTGGGAAACCTCGGCCGCGCCATCCTGAGCTACAGGGGATTCGCGCCGGAGGGGTTCAAGATCATCGCCGCCTTCGATACCCATTCGGATACCGTGGGAAGGACGCTCGGGGGCATCCGCGTCTACAACGTCAAGAACCTGCCTCAGTTCTTGAAGAACAGCCCCGCAGACATCGGCATCGTCGCCGTGAATGCCGTTGCCGCTCAGGAAGTTGCGGACATTCTCGTGGGCTGCGGCATCAAGGGGCTCCTCAACTACGCGCCGGTAGCGCTGCGAGTGCCGGACGGGACTCAGTTGAAGGACATCGAGCCGGTGCTCGCCCTTCAGAGCATGACCTACTACCTGAAAGGCACCTCTCCCTAGACCCCCTGTATCGCTAGAGGCTTGCGACGAGGGACTCTTCCTCGGTCGGCAGGCTGCGCTTGATGACGTCGAGGTGCTCCAGCGCCGCGCCCGCGCCGATCGCCGTGCAGTTCATGGGGTTCTCAGCGATCTGGCAGGGCACGCCCGTCTCCTGTGTCAGGAGAACGTCCATGTTGCGCAGGAGGGCGCCGCCGCCGGTCAGGACGATGCCGCGGTCGATGACGTCGGAAGCGAGCTCCGGCGCCGTGCGCTCCAGCACGGAGCGCACGGCCTGGACGATGCTGGCGAGGCAGTCCTGGATGGCCTGAGTCACTTCGTGCGAGGTGATGACGATTGTCTTGGGGAGGCCGCTTATCTGGTCGCGGCCGCGGATCTCCATCGTCAGGTTCTCTTCCAGGGGCAGAGCGCTGCCGATGGCGATCTTGGCCTCCTCGGCGGTGCGGTCGCCGATTACGAGGTTGTGGCGCCGCTTGACGTAGGCGGCGATGGCGTCGTCGAGGCGGTCGCCGGCGATGCGAATCGAGTCGCTTACGACGATGCCGTACATGGAGATTATCGCGGCTTCGGACCTGCCGCCGCCGATGTCGACGATCATGTTGCCGCTGGCGGAGCCGACGGGAATGCCGGCGCCGATGGCCGCGGCGAGGGGCTCTGGCACGAGATGCGCCGGTCGACGCGCGCCCGCCTGTTCGGCGGCGTCCCGCACCGCGCGCTGCTCGACACTGGTGACGCCGGCGGGAATGCAGACCATGACCTCAGGCTTTATGAGGTTCAGGCGGCCGAGGGCATGGCCGATGAAGTAGCGGAGCATCGCCTCCGTGATCAGGTAGTCGGCGATGACGCCGTCGCGCATCGGCCGGATGACGGAGATGCTGCCGGGGGTGCGCCCGATCATTTCCCGCGCTTCTTTTCCGACGGCGACGACCGTGTTGTCACGGGTCGCCAGAGCCACGACCGACGGCTCGTTGATGACGATACCCTTCCCCCGCATGTAGACCAGCACGTTGGCTGTTCCCAGATCGATCCCCAATCTCTTTGTCAGCATCAGCCTCCCCCAAGCCTGTTCTCTTCACTACCCGCGGCGTCGAGACGCTCCACACAGCCCCCCAACGATCTCAGCTTCTCGTCGAACCGCTCGTAGCCGCGGTCCAGGTGGAATATGTCACTGATCTCTGTCTTCCCTTCCGCGGTCAGAGCCGCGAGCACGAGTGCGGCGCCCGCCCTGAGGTCGACGGCGCGCACGTTGGCGGCGTAGAGCGGCGTCGGGCCGCTGATGATCACCGTCGTGCCGGAGGTGATCACCTCGGCGCCCATCTTCCGCAGCTCCGCGACGTAGAGAAGGCGGTTCTCGAAGACTCTCTCGTATATGGAACTTACGCCCTTCGCCTGGGTCAGGAGCGTCGCCAGGGGCGCCTGCAAGTCCGTGGCGAGGCCCGGATAGGGCACCGCCTGGGCGTTTATCGCCTGGAGCGACCCGGTGCCCCTGACGCGGAGCACTCCGTCCGTCTCCTCGACCTTCACGCCCGCCTCGTTCAGCTTCCATATGAGCGCATCGAGCTGCTGCGGGACGCCCTCCGCGATCTCGACGTCGCCCTGCGTGGCGGCAGCAGCGATGGCGAAGGTCCCCGCCTCGATGCGGTCCGGGATTATGCGGTGCCGGGCGCCGTGCAGCTCGCCCACGCCCTCAATCTCTATTGTGTGCCTGCCGGCGCCGGAGATACGCGCTCCCATCTGGGTAAGCATCTCGACCAGGTTCTCGATCTCCGGCTCGGCGGCGGCGTTGACGAGGGTCGTTCGTCCCTCGGCGAGAGTGGCGGCGAGTATGAGGTTTTGGGTGCCGAGGACACTCGGGTAGTCGAGGAAGATCCTGCTGCCGCGCAGTCGGTTCGTGCGGGCGACGAACTTGTCGCCCTCGTGGCTCACGGCAGCGCCGAGGACGCGAAAACCCGCGAGGTGCACGTTCAGCGGTCGCAGTCCGATTATGTCGCCGCCGGGGGGGCAGCAGGCCGCCTCGCCGAACCGTGTGAGGAGGGGACCCATGACCAGGAAGCTACCCCTGAGATGGGTGGCCAGGTCGCTCGGCGCCGCCAGTGTGTTGACGCCCGCCGCGTTAACGCGCAGCGAGGAGGGCGAAGTGTGCTCTACGGTGGCGCCGAGGGCACGGAGGATTTCCACCATGAAGCGAACGTCGCCGATTACAGGAACGTTTTCCAGGTAGCAGTCGTCGGACGTGAGGAGAGTGGCGGCCATGGTGTGGATCGCGGCGTTCTTGTTGCCGCTGATTCGCACCTTGCCCTCTAGGCGATGCCCGCCCTCTACGAGAAAACGGTCTCCTGTCACGGTCCCGCCAATCGTCTCGGTACTTCGGGGTTAACACTATCATCACGGCTACGCGACTTCAAGCCGCTGCCGGGCACGGCTGTCTGCCGGCTGGCGCTGGTGAAATGTGATGCGCGCGCGACAGGATATCCGGTGGAAACGGGTGCCGGCGGCGCGATGGTGAAGAGGGTTAGCGAGAGCTCTGGTCCGGCCCTGCTCCCGGACCGGACCGCCGGCGCTTTCGCTCCGCGACCTTCAGCCGGATGAGGGAGCGGCGCAGCTCCGCCTGAATGCGGGTGAGGTCGACCGCCGCTTCGCGACCGGCTAGGGCTCTCTCCGCGCGGGCCCGCGCTTCCTGCGCCCTGGCGATGTCGATCTCCTCCGCCCGCTCGGCGGACTCGGCGAGGATGACGACTTTGTCGTCGCGCACTTCCAGGAAGCCACCGGTCACCATCATGTAGGTCTCGTCGGCGCCGGCCTTCTGGAGGCGCAGCTCGCCGGGGACGAGGGACGTTATGAAGGACGCGTGTGAAGGCAGCACGGTCAGTTCTCCCGCTGCGCCCGGCGCGACGACGGCATCGATCTCCGTGTCGGAGAAGACGACGCGCTCCGCCGTTATAACGTCAACACTCAGCTTTGCCATCGATTGCTTCCTCTCGCCGCCGGCGCAGCCCTTGCGGCGCTATGCGCGCGCTCCGGCGGCCAGCTTCTCGGCTGCCTCCCGCGCGTCCTCAATCGTGCCGACCATGTAGAACGCCTGCTCCGGCAGGTCATCGTGCTTGCCGTCCAGGATCTCGTTGAAGCCGCGGACGGTCTCGCGCACCGGAACGTAGCGACCGGGCCGGCCCGTGAACGGCTCCGCGACGAACATGGGCTGGGAGAGGAAGCGCTGGATCCGGCGCGCCCTCTGCACCGTCAGCTTGTCCTCCTCCGAAAGCTCCTCCATACCGAGGATGGCGATGATGTCCTGGAGGTCCTTGTAGCGCTGAAGCACCTGCTGCACGCCGCGCGCCGCCCGGTAGTGGTCCTCGCCGACGACGTTGGGGTCGAGGATACGCGAGAAGGAGATCAGCGGGTCGACCGCGGGGTAGAGCCCCTGCTCGGTGAGGGCGCGGTCGAGGGCGACGACGCCGTCGAGGTGGCCGAAGGTGGTCGCCACGCCCGGGTCGGTGTAGTCGTCCGCCGGGACATAGATGGCCTGGAAGGAGGTGATGGAGCCCTTGTTCGTCGAGGTGATGCGCTCCTCCAGGTCGCCGATTTCTGTCGACAGCGTCGGCTGATAGCCGACGGCGGAGGGCATGCGCCCCAGGAGAGCCGAGACCTCCATTCCGGCGAGCGTGTAGCGGTAGATGTTGTCGATGAACAGGAGGACGTCCTGGCCCTCCCGGTCGCGGAAGTACTCCGCCATCGTCAGGCCCGACAGACCGATGCGCAGACGCACGCCGGGGGGCTCGTTCATCTGCCCGAAGACGAGCACCGTCTTCTCGATGACGCCGGAGGCCCGCATCTCGTGCCAGAGGTCGTTTCCCTCGCGAGAGCGCTCCCCGACGCCGGCGAATACGGAGGTGCCTCCGTGCTCGGTGGCGATGTTGCGAATGAGCTCCTGGATAATCAGCGTCTTGCCGACGCCGGCGCCGCCGTAAGCTCCGACCTTGCCGCCCCTGGTGAACGGCGTGATCAGGTCGATGACCTTCATTCCCGTTTCAAGCATCTGGACGGTGGTCGCCTGCTCCTCGAAAGAGGGCGGCGTGCGGTGAATTGGGCTGCGCTCCTTTGTCTCAACCGTGCCGAGATTGTCGATGGGCTCGCCGACGATGTTGAACAGACGGCCGAGGGTCTCATGACCGACAGGGATGGTTATCGGCTGTCCGGCATCAACTGCGACGGCGCCGCGGCCCAGGCCGTCCGTGGTGCCCATTGCCAGACAGCGCACCCAGTTGTTGCCCAGGTGTTGCTGTACCTCAGCGACGAGCTTGCCGTCGCCCATCTCGATCTCGACGGCATTGTAGATCTGGGGGAGTTCGTCAGGCGGGAACTCCACGTCGACCACAGTGCCGATGATCTGCACAACCTTCCCCTTAGCCATGTGAACCTCCGTCCTATCCGGCCGATCTCAGGGCCTCAGCGCCGCCGGCGATGTCCAGCAGCTCCTTGGTGATCGTCTCCTGGCGTACCTTGTTATAAGTAAGAGTGAGGTCATCGACCATCTCGTTCGCGGCTTCCGTTGCGCTGCGCATGGAGACCATACGCGCCGATTGCTCGCTGGCGCTTTTCTCCAGAATAGTCTCGTACACCTGCCTCTCTACGTAGCGCGGTAGGAGGTCGTCGAAGACCTCAGCGGGTGAGGGCTCATAGATGTACTGCACCGACATCGTGGACTCGCGCGGCGGGATCTCGATGGGCAGCAGTTGGCGCATCTCGGGCCGCTGCGCCATTGTGTTAATGAACAGCGGGAAGACCAGGTAGACGCGGTCCACGCCGCCCGAGATGTACTCCTCCATGAGGATGCGGGCCAGCGGCCTCGCGTCGTCGATAGAAGGGTAGTCGCTGAGGTTGGTGAACTCGGCGATCACGGGAAGTCCGGTGCGGCCGAGGAAATCGCGCGCCTTGCGGCCTACCGCGACCGTCTTCACTTCCAGGTCCTGATGCTCAAGGACGAAGGAGGCGGTGAACCGGTTGAGGTTGGCGTTGAGGCCGCCGCAGAGGCCGCGGTCGGTGCTGATAAGAACGATGGCGACCCGTTCCGCCTCGCGCTGCGCCAGCAGAGGGTGTGGCGCCTCCTGGCGCTGGCTCTGGATGCTTTCCTGGAGATCGGAGAGCATCTGGCGCATCTTCTCGGCGTAGGGGCGCGCCGCCAGTGCGCTGAGTTGGGCGCGTCGCATCTTCGATGCAGCGACCATCTCCATTGCACGGGTGATCTTCGCCGTGTTGGTTACGGAGCGGATGCGTCTGCGGATTTCGCGAATAGTCGCCATGTCGACCTAGTAGGGCATCGTCTGCTTGAACTCGTTGATTGCGGCCTTGAGTCCCTCCTCGATCTCGGGCGTGATCTCCTTCTTGTCCTCGATGGCGTCGCCGATATCCGGATGACTGCTCGCCATGAATCGATGGAACGCCGTCTCGAAGTCGCGGATCTTGTTCACGGCCACGTCGTCGAGGTGGCCGTTGATCGCGGCGTAGAGAATCTGGACCTCCTGGTGGAGGTTCATAGGCTCATACTGCGGTTGCTTGAGCACCTCGGTCACGCGCTGCCCTCGTTCGAGCTGGTTGCGCGTGGCGACGTCCAGCTCGGAGGTGCCGAATTGGGCGAACGCCTGCACGTTGCGGTACTGTGCCATGTCGAGGCGCAGGCGGCCCGCAACCTGGCGCATCGCACGTCGCTGGGCAGCGCCGCCGACGCGGGATACCGAGAGGCCGGCGTTCATGGCCGGCCGGATGCCGGCGTTGAAGAGGTCGGTCTCCAGGTAGATCTGGCCGTCGGTGATTGAGATTACGTTGGTCGGGATGTAGGCGGAGACGTCGCCGGCCTGCGTCTCGATGATCGGGAGCGCGGTGAGTGACCCGCCGCCCAAGTCGGCTGAGAGCCTCGCGGCGCGCTCGAGGAGACGGCTGTGCAGGTAGAAGACGTCGCCCGGGTAGGCCTCGCGACCCGGCGGGCGGCGAAGCAATAGCGATACCTGGCGGTAGGCCCAGGCATGCTTCGATAGGTCGTCATAGATAATGAGAGCGTCCTTGCCCTGCTCCATGAAATCCTCGCCCATGGCGCAGCCGGAGTAGGGCGCCAGGTACTGTAGCGGCGCCGGATCGGCGGCGCTGGCGGAGACGACGATGGTGTGGTCCATGGCGCCGTGCTGCTCCAGCAGGGCAACCGTCTGCGCGACCTTCGACGCTTTCTGGCCGATGGCGACGTAGATGCACGTGAGGTCGCCGCCCTTCTGGTTGATGATCGTGTCGATTGCCAGGGCGCTCTTGCCGGTCGTGCGGTCGCCGATGATGAGCTCGCGCTGTCCGCGGCCTATCGGCGTGATGGCGTCGATGACTTTGATGCCGGTGAGCACAGGCGTGTCGACGGACTGGCGCGCGACGACGCCGGGAGCGATGCGCTCCACGGGGCGCGTCTTGTCCGTGGCGATCGGCCCTTTGCCGTCGAGGGGATTCCCGAGCGGGTCGACGACGCGGCCGACCAGCGCCGGTCCCACGGGCACCTGCACGATTCGGCCGGTGGCGCGGACTTCGGCGCCCTCACCCAGGGTGATGTAGTCGCCGAGGACCATGATGCCGATGGTGTCCTCTTCGAGGTTGAGGGCGAGGCCCATGGCGCCGTTCTCGAACTCGACGAGCTCGCCCGCCAGGCAGTTGGAGAGGCCGTGGACGCGGGCAATCCCGTCGCCGGCCTCGATCACAACGCCCACGTCGACGGCGGTCACCGCCGCGCCGAAGCGCTCGATCTGCTGCTTTAGAATGGATGCTATCTCTTCGGGCCGTACTGCCATGTCACTCTCTCCGCTACAATCGTCTTCCTACGCGACTCAACTGCTTTCCGCGGCGCTGCTCTCCCCAAGGGCCGGGGTCCAGCCGCCGCTTCCTTGCAGACTCTTCTTGAGGGCGCCAAGCCTGCTGCGTGTGCTGCCGTCGATGAGCGTGTCGCCGATGCGTGCGATGAGACCGCCGACGATCTCTGGGTCAACCATTTGCTCGACGCTCACCGTCTTGCCGGTGATCTGGCCCAGTCTGGCGGCGATTTCCGCCGCCTGCCCGTCGCTAAGGGGCACGGCCGTGGTCACTGTGGCCCGTGCCCGTCCCTCATGCGCGTCGAGCAGATTCCCGAACTCCTCGCGCACCTGGCCGGCCAGCCGAATGCGGCGCTTTGCCACCAGGAGACGGGCCAGGTTCAGGACCGCCGGGTCAACGTCGGGTAGGGCCGCCTTGAAAAGGATGTCTTTCTCAGCGTCCGGCACCCTGTCGCTCTGCAGCACCGCGGCTGCCTGGGGCTGGGCGACGAGGTCGACTAGCGCGTCCAGATCGCCGAGCCAGCGGTCGGGGTCGCCCTGCTCGAGGGCCACCGCGAAGGCTGCCTGCGCATAACGCTTGGCTGCTATGTCAATTCTCATGTTTACGCCCGGTCCCGGGACGGCGCGGTCGTCGCGCCCCTCTCGGTCCAATCGGAGCTGCTACTGCTGCTGCGCGCCCTGTCCCTGGAAACTCGACTGCGCCAGCACTTCCTCGATGAGGCGCTCGTGGGCCTGCTTGTCCAGGGACTGGTTGATGACCTTCTCGGCGGCGGCTATCGTCAGATCTGCGAACTCGCGACGGATCTGGGCGATAGCCTCATCGCGCTCCAGGGCGACCGCGTTGCGCGCCCGCGCGATAAGCAATTCGCCCTCGGCCTGGGCCTGCTGGCGGGCCTCTTCCTGCATGCGGTTCGCGATCTGCTGCGTCTGACCGATGAGCCCCTGGCCCTCCTGTCGCGCTTCTTCGAGCCGCTTCTGGACTGTGACGTCAGCCTGGGCGGCCTCCTCCTTCATCTTCTCCGCTGCCTCAAGCCCTTCCCTGATTCGCTGCGAGCGCTGGTCCATCATGCGGAGGATCGGCTTGTACGCTATCATCCGCATCAGTGCGAGCAGGACGGCGAATCCGATTAGCTGCGCCAGGAGTCCGGGCAGGTTAATGCCAAGAGCACCGATTCCCAAGACAGTGATTCCGTGGATATCCACGATACTTCCCCTCTTCCGGGCAGGTCTTGGCTCGTTAGAACACGAAGCCGATCATGACGGCCACGACGAGCGAGTAGATCGCGATGGCTTCGGCGAAGGCGATGCCCAGGATCATGTTCGTGGTAATGACGGGCTGCGCCTCCGGGTTGCGGCCGAGCGCCTCCATGGCCTTACCGGTGAGCATGCCGATGGCAAGCGCCGGCACAGCTCCTCCGAAGGCCATCGCCAGGCCGGCGGCCAGGTACTTCAGGCCTAGGTTGTCTATCGCCAACAGTGGAAACAGGTTGATCAGGTCCATATCTCCTCCCTAAGTCTTGCTCTATTGCTTCCCAGGACGGGAAGACCGGCGTTCTGCAGCCTAGGGCGGCGCGGCCGGCTCCCTCTCATGGGTCTCGCCCTCCTCGTGTGACGTCACCGCGATGACCCCGAAGACGAGGGTCAAAATCGCGAAAATGAAGGCCTGGATGAGCCCCACAAACAATTCCATACCGTAGACCATGTCCAGGGCCAGCACCGGCAACAAGAAGATTATCACCAGGAAAAGGATTTCCCCGGCGAAGATGTTTCCGAAGAGTCGGAAGGTGAAACTGAGCAATCGTGCGAGCTCTGCAACGAACTCCAGCATACCTACAAACAAGTCAATCCCGCCGTTCAGGATGTCGCCCTTGAGCAGCCGCTTCACGTTGAGGAACTTGCTGCCATAGCGGAAGAATCCCAGCGTGGAGATCCCCCAGTACTCGACGAAGATGGCTGACATGATGGCCAGCGCCAGCGGCCCGTTGATATCGGTGTTGACGCTGCGGAAGAAGGGGACGAGACGCCCCGCCTTCTGGTCCGGCTTCAGGTCCTTCGTGGCCTCGTCGAGAGCGGCCTTCTTCTGCTCCTCTGTGGCGTTGGCGGGCAGTTCAAGAGCGATGCTCTTCGGCTCGTGCGGCGGCCAGGACGGAACACCCGGCATGATCACATTGATTCCGGCCAGCTGATCGAAGACGACGCCTTCTTCCAGCACTTCACCGTGGCTCTCCAGTGGCTCCACCTTGCCCACGGTCGCCACGGTGGGGAAAAGGCCGAGCCAGTTCGAGGCTACGACGTACAGGAAGATCGTGCACACGACAGGGAAGAAACGGCGGCCATGCTTCTCGCCGACGGTCTGGGTAACCAGGTTGTAGAACGCCTCCACGACCATCTCGACGAAGTTCTGGATGCCGCGCGGCACCAGCGCCATCTTCCTGGTGGCGAGGTAGAAGGTGAGTGCCAAGAGGACGATGACGATCCAGGAAGTCAGTATGGTGTTCGTCAGTGGGAAAGGTCCGATGTTAACAAGCGTCTCCGCCTTCAGCTCCACGATGGGGCGCGCCGAGCGCAGGGAGGTGAAGCCCACCAGCGTGAGGACGAGGACGGCTGCGATGATGGAATACAGCTTGAGCTTGCCCACCTCAGTCCCTCTTCTTTGGACCTATCGCCGATATCACGTCCATCAGCATTCGGTAGCCACCCCAGAAGGCCACGACAAGGCCGAGAAACAGACCTGTTAGGGTGAACGCGGGAGATACCTCGAACCGCGAATCAAGCCAGACGCCGCCCAAGGTACCCGCCGCGATACAGAACGCTACGTACCAGCCGACGCCGACAAGCCTCAGAGCAGCCGGAAGACCGCCCATCAGATTCGGCTCAAGCGTCGGGCTGGCTTCGGCTTGTGAACTATAGCACCAAGCATTTTTTTAAAACAAGCGAGTTACAGATCATCGAATTCGCCTTCCGTGGACAGTTTGCTCTAAGGCGAAGATAAGGGGAAGAGTGGGTAGGAAGCGTTCAGATCTGGGTCGGACGGCGGATCCGGCGATGCTTCTCCGCCTCGACGATGGACACGATCCGGGAGATAGCGTCTGCCTGCCGGCCCTCCGCGTTCACGACGACGTAGTCGAACGCGCCCTCCTGCGCCATCTCACGAGCGGCAGTCTCGAGGCGCACGCGAAGATCGGCACCGGCGTCGGTCGCGCGGTCGCGGAGACGCTTCTGGAGGACTTCGTCGGACTCAGGGGCGAGGACCACGAGGACGGCATCGGGGATGAGGCGTTTTATAGTGGCGGCGCCCTGGACGTCGACGCGCACGATCGCGTCCTGTCCCTTTCGCAACGCTGCATCGACCTCTTGCCTGGGGACGCCATAGCGATGTGTGTAGACGGAGGCCCGCTCCAGGAAGCCGTCCTCCGCGACGAGGCGGTCGTACTGCTCGTCGCGGAGGAAGCGGTAGTCGACGCCGTCGCGTTCGCCGGGACGCGGCGGCCGCGTTGTGACGGTGGTGGCGAAGTAGGCGGAAGGAAAAGCCTTCCTGAGGCCGGCAACGACGGCATCCTTGCCGACGCCGGAGGGGCCGGAGATCACGAGAAGAATGGGAGCGCTCGAAGAGGCGTTTGGGCTCGCGCGCTCCGTTCCGTCCTGCATGGATCAGCGACTCCGGCCCGAGGGCTCCGCCGCCGTCTTGCCGGCCGCCCGGGCGGCGACGGTCTCCGGCGTGATGGCGGCGAGGATAATGTGGCCGTCGTCCATGAACATTACCGCCTTGGTGCGACGGCCGCTTGTCATGTCGATGGCCATGCCTTTTGCCTTGTGCTCCTGCATCAGTCGGCGAATAGGCGCCGCGTTCGGGGGCGCAATGGCGATAACGTGAGACGCGGCCAAGTGATTTCCGAAACCGATATGGATCAAGTCAGGGCTCATCACCACACCTCCCTGTCAGCTCGTGCCCTTTACGCTGTCCAAAACCTGCCAGAAACCGGGATAGGAGACATCCGATGCCTCTGCGCCGCGGATGACCGTCTCTCCTTCGGCGACAACGCCGGCGACGGCAAGCGCCATGGCGAGACGGTGGTCGCCGTGGCTGTCGCAGACGGCGCCGGTGAACCTGTCCGTGCCTTCGATGACAAGCGCATCGCCTTCTTCGTCGATGCGGGCGCCCATGCGCCGTAGCTCGTGCACGAGCAGCTTAACGCGGTCTGACTCCTTGAGGCGCAGCTCGCCCACGTCGCGGACCATTGTCCGGCCTTCTGCCAGCGAGGCAGCAACGGCCAGGACCGGCACCTCGTCGATAAGGCGCACGACGGCTGGCCCGTCGACCTCGACGCCCCTCAGCTTGCCGGAGCGCGCCCGCAGGTCCGCCACCGGCTCTCCGCCGACGATACGCTCTTCACTCACGACGATGTCCGCGCCCATCTCCTTCAGCACGTCGAGGAGTCCGCTGCGGGTGGGGTTCAGGCCTACGCCGCGGAGCGTCAGGTCGGCGTCGGGATGGAGCGCGGCCGCGACGAGCCAGAAGGCAGCGGCGGAGAAGTCGCCGGGGACGCGCAGGCTGAGCGGCGCCAGGTCCTTCGCAAGCGGCGACAGTCGGAGGGCGTTGTTTTCTTCCCTCAGGCCGGCGCCCATGGCGCGTAGCATCCGCTCTGTGTGGTCGCGTGACCGCACCGGCTCCTCATACAGGGTCTCGCCTTCCGCCTGCAGGCCGGCGAGCAGGAGCGCCGACTTCACCTGGGCACTGGCGACGGGCGACCGGTAGCGTATTCCGCGAAGCCGCCTGCCCATGATGACGAGCGGCGCCAGCGTGTCGCTGTCGCGCCCGTAGACCTGAGCGCCCATTTGCCGCAGGGGCTCGACGATGCGCGCCATCGGCCGGGAGCGGAGTGAATCGTCGCCGGTGATGATAGAGAGGAACGGGCGGCCGGCAAGGAGACCGGCGAGGAGTCGCATCGTCGTGCCGGAGTTGCCGGCGTCGAGGACGTCGGCGCTCTCACTCAGGCCTGCTAGGCCACGACCGGTTATCGTGAGGTCGCTGCCGCCGTCGTGGTTCTCGCGCAGCGACCACGAGACGCCGAGCGAACGCAGGCAGGCGAGGGTGGACAGGCAGTCCTCCGCGACAAGAAAGTTCTCGACGACGGCCGGGCCGGAGGCGATAGCGTTGAGGACGGCAGCCCGATGAGATATCGACTTATCGGGGGGTACCGTTATCGAGCCGCTGAGACGGCGCGGCGAGGAAATCCTTTTCTCCATGCCATCATCGCTCTCTCTGAGGGCGGTGTCTTGACCTGTGAGCACGCCCGGCTGGCGGCTCCTGGCTCTCTACGGCTTTCATCACCTCGCGGGTGCGGCTGGCGGCCCAGTGCCCCATTAGCAGGTCGCTGAGGCCGATTCCCGCTTCCACCGGTCGCTCCGGTCGCTTCACCTTGGCGCCGCCTGCCAGGAACGCGTCGCGTTCGAGCTGGACGCGGGCGAAAGCCTTGAACAGCGCTTCTTCGTCGTCGCCCCGGATGAGGTCGCGGTACTTTCTCAGTTCCGCGACCATGCGGTCGAGCCAGTGGATGATGTTCTGCGCGTTGGTGTGACAGATGTCCTCGCTCATCTCGGGGCTGCCGGAAGCGAGACGCGTGACGTCGCGGAAGCCGCTGGACGCGAGCTGCGCCATCTCCGGCCAGGCGGCGCTGTCACGCACGAGCGAGAAGAGCGCCGTCGAAACGACGAGCGGCAGGTGGCTGATGGCTGCGACGTAGCTGTCGTGCTCTTCGGCGTCCATGAACACGGGTGACGCGCCGACCAGGTCCGCCAGGCCGACGACGGTGTTGACGGCCGTCTCCTTGGCGTGGACGAAAGGCACGATGCAGTAGGGCTTGCCTTCGAAGAGAGCGGCGTCGGCGACGTCGATGCCGGACCGCTCCTTGCCGGCCATGGGGTGACCGCCGACGAAGCTAACGTGATGCGGCAGAAGCTCCTCCGCCCAGCGCATGACCTGCGCCTTCGTGCTCGCGACGTCGGTGATGACGCAGTCCTGGGGAAGCGCCGGCGCTATCTGCTCCATTATGTCGGGGATAGCGGCGATGGGAGTCGCGATGATGACTACGGCCGCATCGCGCACGGCGTCCGTGGCATCCGATGCGGCACGATCGATAGCGCCCATTTTTCGCGCTTTTTCGCGCGTCTCGCGGCTGCGGGCGTAGCCGGCGAACTCGACGTCGCGGAGGCGTGAGCGCTTGAGGGCAAGGCCGAGAGAGCCGCCGATGAGACCCAGGCCGATGATAGCTATCCTTGCCAACTCGTCCTCGTTTGGGTTTATCGGGAGTCTAGCACGATTCGTCGGCGGCACGCAGCAGCGCCTGGCGCGGGTCGTTGTCGCCGTCCGGCGTCTCGTGGCAGCGGACGAGGTGCACGACCTCGTCGGAGGCGCCGGACGCCCGCACGAGCGAGGCGCCGCGCTCCGCGTGATTGGCGATGGCCGCCAGGGCGCCGCGCCATGAGCCGCTCTCGCTGGATGCGAGCTTTCGCAGCAGGCCCGGCGACGCCGCGCGAATGAGCACGAAGGCGACGCGATGCCAGAGCCTGATGCGCCCCTTACCCACGTCGTGAAGGAGGGCCGCGGACAGAAGGTCGCGGTCCGTCTGGTTTTGCCGGAGCAGCACGTGCAGCACGTCGAGGGAATGTCGCTGGTCGCGCGCCCTCATGGAGAAGAACAGGCGACGCTGGTCTTCGGTGAGCAGCCGCGCCACCTCGGCTCGTTCGTCGTCGTCGATGGATGCGCCGACGGAGCAGAAGAACTGGCGGGAGCGGTAGAGACTCCTAGCCAAAAACGCCACCGCTCACCCCCGTGAACGCGCCGGCGAGCCCGTTGATGGCCGGGGACATGACCTGGAGGATTCCCACGGAACCGCCCGACATCATGGGCAGCAGGAATAGGATCAACAGTATCGCCATGCCGTATTGCTCCAGGCTGGCAACCGCCTCCGAGAGGTCATGCGGTAGGATGCCGACGGCGATTCGGAAGCCATCGAGTGGAGCAACCGGTATGAGGTTGAAAATGGCCAGCACGATGTTGAAGATGACGGTGGCGCTCAGGAAGAGGCCCAGGTAGTCGGAAGCGCCCCAATAGGAAGCGCTGTTGTAAACGACGAACGGCGTGTGCCAGGGCAAGATACCCGCACGTATGGGGAGTCCTGCCAGCCCGGCGATCACCAGGTTGGACAGCGGCCCGGCGACGGCGACGAGCGCCATCCCCGTCTTCGGGCCGGTTCTCAGGCGGTACGGGTTGACCGGCGCCGGTTTGCCAAAGCCGAAGCCCACCAGGAACAAGAGGACGGTGCCGATCGGATCGAGGTGCGCCTTCGGGTTCAGCGTCAGGCGCCCCAGGTTCTTCGCGGTGCGGTCACCGAGAAGGAAGGCGGTGAGACAGTGGCTGAACTCGTGGATGGTGATGCCGATCAGCAGCGCCCCCACGACGGAGCCGAAGAAGACGAGAAACAGCGTAAGGCTGACCCCCAGGAGGTCGGCATAGGCAAAGATCAAGGTTTCATCCTTAATTTTCTATCACAAATATTATAGCATGCCGCTTGGAGGCGAATTTGCCGTCGATTCTGACGGAACGGGTCCGCTGGTTCCCGATTGACCGCGACAGCGCCACGACTCAAACTTGTAGACGATGTGGACGGTGATCGGGCTCGTCGCGGTTGCGGCCGGCGTCGTGCTGCTCGTGGTCTGGCACGGGCGCAACTTCGCCTATCGCTGCCGGCGCTGCGGCAACGAGTTCGCGATTTCGACGGCGCTCGACTTCGTCAGTCCGCACGGCATCTGGTTCGACGGCGGCTGGAAGCTGCTGCGCTGTCCGGGATGCCGTCGCTGGACGCGGGCGCGCATGATACGACGGCAGGAGATGGGAAGTGGCGACGGGAGGAAAGAGGGCCACGCTGACGTGGCATCGGGCGGTGTCTAGGGCAGACACGAGGGCCTTTCGAAGCCGGGTGTCGATGGCAGCGTCGGGACGCGTTGGGCACAGACACTTCCCGCAACGAAGCTCTTTTGCCTTGACAGGCCATTCGGCGCCTTGCTAGACTCGGCCGACAAATGCAGACCCGGGAGACGTAAACACTGACCGGCGGAATAGAGAACGCACTACTCGACTTCATACGCGGCACCTACGACGTCATTTCCTGGCCGGGCGTCGCGGTGCTCATGGCAATCGAAAGCGCCTGCATACCCCTTCCCAGCGAGATCATAATGCCCCTCGCGGGCTGGATGCTTGTCAAGGATCACGGACTGGGCGTGCCCTGGCTGTTCGTGGCCGCATTCGTCGGCGCGGCGGGCAATCTGGCAGGCTCGTTGCTTGCGTACTACATCGGCGCCATCGGAGGGCGGCCGCTGGTCAATCGCTACGGACGCTTCGTCCTCATGTCCCCACACGACCTCGACGTCGCCGAGAGGTGGTTTACAAAGTACGGAAGCTGGGCTATATTCTTCTCACGTGTGCTGCCCGTGGTGCGGACGTTCATCAGCCTGCCGGCGGGCCTCGCGCGGATGAACGTATGGCGGTTCAGCCTGTATACATTCGCCGGTTCCCTTCCCTGGTCGCTGGGGCTGGCCTGGGCCGGCTACATTCTGGGAGAGCACTGGGAGAGGATCCGCAACTGGATGCGACCGGCCGACGTGCCGATTCTCATAGTGGTCGTGCTGCTCATAGGCTGGTACATTTACCTGCACGTCAAGAGGTACCGGCAGAAACCGGAAGCATCGACGCCTGAGGCATAGACGAGGGTCAGAAGGCACGGGGACCCGCCCGACAAGCGGAGACACTGTGCGGGTCCAGCCTGGAGACGCGAAGTCAGGGATATGATTTTGACCCAAGGCGCTGTTCGCGTCCTGCGACGGACCGGCAAGGCGGTTGGCGTCGTCGTTGTGGTGGGCGCGCTCGCGGTCGGGCTGTGGTCAGGCGTCAGCGCCCTCAGGGGCGACGAAAACGGCGCCGCAAAGGCCGGCGGCTCTCCTCTACTTATCTATAGCGAGTTCGGCCGCAACTCCGACACCATCTGGGCCGCTCCGGCCGACGACCCTTCTCGTCGCAGCAGACTAACCACTATCGACCACGCTCCTGAGTACGGCGTCGTCGCCGGCCTCTCACCCGACGCAGAGCACATCGCCTACACGGTCCTGCCTCCGGGCGGCACCGCTGCCATCGATGCGCCGGCGGAAGTCTGGCTAATGGACCGCGATGGCCGGAATCGCAAGCGTCTGGCCGCCGATGCGGACCTGCCGGTGGCGCCCGTGTGGTCGCCGGACGGCTCTGCGGTCGTCTTCCGCCGCAGCGACAACAGTGAGTCGGGCGGCCACTTCCAACTCGTCCAGGTCACGACGTTGGGCGTCAGGAGGACGCTCGTCGACACGACGGCCGGCGTCATGCCCGTCGGCTTCACTCCCGATGGGTCCCTCTACTTCGTGAGCCTCTCGACTTCCGGCACCGACCTCGGCGTCGTCTACCCGTCCGGCGGGGTAATGTCGAATGTCGCGCACCTGAGCGACGACTTCGCTCGCGACTGGCACCTTTCGCCGGACGGCACCCGATTGGCGTACCTCGCTCCTAGACAGACCACGAGCGGCGTGTCCTACGGCGCGGTAGTACTCGATCTCGACGATGGAGCGCCTAACCAGCTCAGGGCGGCGGCCGCTCCCAGCAGTCAGGCGGACGAGTTCAACCCGATCTGGCGCCCCGATGGCACAGGAGTCACCATCGGTCGCCTGGCGCCGAACGCCGCGGGAGGAGCGCCGGTGCTCCAGATCGCCGCGGCAGGCGGTCCGGCGGTAAGCGCGCTGGCGGCGCCGTCGCGGGGGTTCGACGTGCCCCTAGCCTGGTCGTCGGATGCCGGCTACCTGGCGGCGCGCTTCTTTGAAGGGAGCTCGGTCACAAACCCCGGCCGCAGCTGGGTGACAGTCGTAGGCGCGGACGGCAAGCGACAGACTGTGTCGCCCAACAGCGACGTCGAGGTCATGGGATGGGTGGATAGCGGAGGATAGGACGCGCGGTGAAGCGCTTCGCCCTCGTTGCACTCGTACTCGCCATCGCCGCCTCAGTGTCAATGGGCGAGAAGGCGCCGCGGGCCACCGCCTGCGCCTTCTCGGTTGCGCCGACGGCGTACGAGGGTCCAAAGGACCGCTCGCTGAACCTCAAGGCGATGGACCTGGCGGCATACAACATGATCGCGCCGGGAAACACCTTCTTCGGGCTGCCGCGCATCGAGAAAGGGCTCCGGGAGAAACGCAGCAGCGTCGAGCCGGTCATCCCGCCGATCCTGCTGAAGTCGATTAGCTGGATAGAAAGCGTCACCACCCAGACCACGCGCGATGCTCCTTTCGGCGGCATCGGACCCGCGCTCATCTCCTTCGACTGCGGCCACGGCGTGATGCAGGTGACGAGCGGTATGACAGTGCCGCTGGGCACAGACGGCTTCGCCACGCCCGACCAGCTCCTTGTGGCGACTCACTACGCGTACAACATCGCCCGCGGCGCGGTCATCCTCGCCGACAAGTGGAACGCGGCTCCGGACTACCGCCCGATAGCGGGGACCGACACCGACTCCAACCCGAGCATCGTGGAGAACTGGTATTTCGCGGTCTGGAGCTATAATGGCTTCACGGGCCCGGGCGCCAAGCGCAGTAACCACCCCATGGACCCTGTATATGGCGCCTGGCCGCGCACACCGTATAGCTGCGGCGCCGCGAACGACGGCTTCGGCCACAACCGTGGCAGCTATCCTTACCAGGAGCTGGTCTGGGGCTGCGCTACCCGGCCGCCGGTCGTCGACGGCAGACAGCTTTGGGCGCCATTTGAGCTGAGCCTCCCTGACCTGAACGACTCTCGCTGGCGCAACCCGTTGCAGCTCGCGAACTGGAAATCACCGTACGTAGGCATGGACATGCCGACGCCGCTGCCGTCGCACGTCGACGGGACACCGCAGCCTCCGACGTCGATCCTCTACTCCATCCTTGGCTTGCCGAAGCTGGGCGTGCACAAGAGCAACATCTCGATAACCGTTAAGGATGACGGGACCGCGGAGCCTCAGGAGGTCGAGATCGGAAACGCGGGCACGGGCGTGCTGGCCTGGGGCGCCACGTCCTCGGCGTCGTGGCTAAGCGTGTCGCCGGCGGCGGGCGTGGCCATCGCCAACGACGTATATTGCAGCGCAGGCGATCAGTGCGAGCGCGACGGCAAGCTGACCTTGAGCGTGAACCCGTCCGGGTTGCGCAGCGGCAGCCAGCGCGCCACCGTACGGGTGTATTCGCCGCAGACCAAGGATACTCAGACAATAACGGTGACTATCGCCTCGGTGGGGAAGACCGGCGTTCCGGGGATCGTCAAGAACTAGCGGCTCGTTCGCCGATGAAGAACGGCCTCGCGCGCGGAAGTCGCTGTGCTATACTCGATTTGGGGGTTGAGGAGGAGAAATGTTAAGGGAACTGATAGGTTCCGTTCGCCGGAATCATGCTTTGGAGCATGCGACGATATCTATCCTGATGGGGCGGCTCGGTCCTGACACGCGACTTGTCGGTTGGGCCACTGCCAGCGGATTCTACATATACGGTAATGTCCCCAGCGAGGACGTCGAGGCGTCCGCGGAGCAGGGTCTAAGCCGTCTTCAAGCGGGAGAGTCGGTGCTGGCGGTCTCTCCGCTGTGCGGCACGAACTTGGCCGTCGCGGGAGTCCTCGCCGGACTGGCGTCGACAGTGAGCGCGGGGAATCGGAGTCGCTGGGAGCGGCTACCCGGCGTCCTACTGGCGTCGATGCTGGCCGTGCTGGCGGCGCAACCGCTGGGTCGCTGGCTGCAGAAGCACGTGACGACAAGTCCTGACCTCCGCGACGTGGAGATAGTGGGAGTGCGCGGCAGCGGACGTCAGCGGGGGAACTACTATAAGGTAGAGACCGCACGCCGATGAGCGGAGCGTCCCTGTAGCTCAGAGGAAAGAGCGGCTGCCTTCTAAGCAGCGGGTCGGGGGTTCGAATCCCTCCAGGGACGCCAAAAGCCGCAAGTTCCACACAACGACCCCAACAAGGCGATGACAATCGTGAGGTGCGCTCGTCGAGCGCACTGATATTCTGCGCGCCGCGGGAGACAGTCGCAACGCCCCGCAGTAAGGTGCGTGTTCAAGCCTCTCCCAGGATGGACTGAGCCGATGCGACCGTGCCGTCGCGCACTCGTGGCCTGAGCCGACATAACGCACGGCCGCTTGACAAGCGCTTCGCCGCAGCTATACTTTAGGCGCTGGCATCTCGCGCCTGACCATCCCCGCTTGCCGATGCCGCCAACAGGGAGGTTGCGCGGATGCATGTTGCCGCTGTCCCGCCACTCCAACCCTGTGCCGCTGCGTCCTCATCGGAGGCGACGTGAAAAGCGATGGGAAGTGGGACAAGCTCGACCCCCGCGAGCGGCAAATCGCTGAGCTCCTGCTGCAGGGGAAGAGCAACGCGGCTATCTGCGCAGAGGTCTTCCTATCCAGAGCACGCGTTCAGGACTGCATCAAGGGGATCTTGATCAAGACGGGAGCAGACAGCACGAGAGGCGCTATCGCTCTGCTCGTTGGGGAGAGGGAGACCCTATCCCTGCTCCGCGTGCTGGAGCAAGCGTCAGACGGTGTGATAATCATACAAGATCGACTTGTGAAGTTCGCCAATAGGGCCATGGAATCGATCCACGAGTATGAACCCAACGGAATGACGGGGAAGTACTTCTTAGACCTGATTGCTCCCGCATCCAGGGATGTTATGAGCAAGCGTTATGAACTGAGAGTGCAGGGTGAGTCTGTTCCTACCACCTATGCGATCAGAATCCTGTGCAAGGGCGGGCAAGAGAAGGACGCAATGATAGCCAGCGCAGGCCAGATCAGCTACTGCGGCAGGCCTGCCATCCTGGGGATTGTAGTCGAGCGCATATGAGAGGAACAAGCTCGGGCTCAGTATCCTGTCCTAGACATTTGTCTCATTCTTCGACTTCCTTCGGTAAGGGAATCTGGAGAGACCTTGGCGTCGCGCACTCGTGGCCTGAGTCGACATAACGCACACCCGCTTGACTAGTGCCTCGCCGGAGCTATACTTAGCGCGTTGGCATCTCGCTCCTGACTATCCCCGCTTGCCGATGCCGCCAACAGGAAGGTTGCGGATGCATCTTGCCGCTGTCCTGCTACTCCAACCCTGTGCCGGCGTGTGCTCATCGGAGGCGACGTGATAAGCGACTGGAAGTGGGACACGCTCGACCCCACTGAGCGGCACATCGCTGAGCTTCTAGTGCAGGGGAAGAGCAACGTGGCCATCTGTGCAGAGGTCTTCCTATGCAGAGCACGCGTTCAGGACTGCATCAAGGGGATCTTGATCAAGACGGGAGCAGACAGCACGAGAGGCGCTATCGCTCTGCTCGTTGGGGAGAGGGAGACCCTATCCCTACTTCGCGTGCTGGAGCAAGCGACGGACGGCGTGGTAATCATACAAGATCGACTTGTGAAGTTCGCCAATAGGGCCCTGGAAAGGATCCACTGTTATGAACCCAACGGAATGGTGGGGATGCCCTTCGTAGAGCTGTCAGCTCCGGGATCTAGGAGCGCCACGATCAATCACTACGAACGGAGAATGCGGGGTGAGCCAGCTCCTACCAGCTATGCGATCAGAATCCTTTGCAGGGATGGGCAAGAGAAGGACGCAATGGTAGCCAGCGCGGGCCAGATCAGTTACTGCGGCAGGCCTGCCATCCTGGGGATTGTAGTCGAGCGCACATGAGAGGAAAAGGCTCGGGCTCAGCATCCTGCAGACCGCTCGGTCTGTGACTGGTAGCCTCCAACATATGTCCTAGACACTTGTCTCATTCTTTGGCTCCACTTGTCATAGAACCCCTCACTGGGATTGACAAGCCGTGCGGCGCCTTCTACGTTTGGGGTGGGTCCAGCGCTTGCGTTGGAATCGCGCGGGAGACGCCCCCAAGGAAGCAGCCTGGCAAGGATGCCGTCTGCCTCCTACTGGTTGGGGTGTCTCTTCCGTGCAACAAGCGTCAACTGGTGGCCCACTCGACTTGTACTCTCCCCGCCTTGGACAGCTGTTTGCTGTCTTGACCCCGTGGCAGAGGGCATCGATGCTTGGTCGTGGTGTATCTACGACGCACGCCGCCGGCGCTGCGGCGCCCAGGCTGGGCATGAGGGCGCGCCGCAGGCCTCCTTCGAGAATGGGAAGAACCCGCCCATCGTCCTCTGCCGCCATCATGACTGTTGCGGTGAGGATGCTGTTCCCGTTCCCGTCGGGGGCCGGCGCGGCGCGCCGTTGAGGCTAGGCGGGCTTCCCGCGTGGTTAACAATAGGGGTCCGGCATTTCCGCGATGGGCGGCAGCGCGAAGAAGCGCGCGGTGTGCCGCCGGACAAACAATAAATGTGAAGGGGGAGCACAAACAATGAAAAAGATGCGTTGGATAGCAATGGTGGTGGTGGTGGTGGCTGTGAGCTTGTTGGGTCTGACCTCATTCGCTGCGCGCACCAGTGCGGGCAGCATTCTGGCGGTGGTTGGGCCAATCTTCATCCCTGCCCAAGATGATATCGGCACCTGTAATAATACTTGGGCTGTGGACAGCTTCAACAAGACCTATACGATTACCAACGTCAGCGGGAACACGTACGATATACA
>JALHUB010000302.1 GCA_022865685.1 Dehalococcoidia bacterium
ATCTCGGGGAAGTAGCTTGTCAGAAGGTCGTTGACGACGACGCCCAGGTCCTTCGGCTTGAGCGCGCGGCCCTCCTTTTCGACGTAGCCGCGGTCCTGAATCGTCGACAGGATGGGGGCGTACGTGCTGGGCCGGCCGATGCCGTTCTCCTCCATGGCCTTCACGAGCGTCGCTTCCGTGAAGCGAGGCAGCGGCTCCGTGAAGTGCTGCTCTGGCAGCAGCTCCATCAGGCGCAGTTCTTCGCCTTCGACGAGCGGCGGCAACGGGCGCTTCTCTTCGGCATCAGCGCCTTCTTCGGTCGTGTCCTGGTAAAGCTGCCGGTAGCCCGGGAAGCGCAGTACGCTGCGGCTGGCGCGGAAGAGGTAGCGGTCGGTATCGGTCTTGGGCTGCGCCTCGAGGTCGACCGCTGTCTGGTTGTAGACTGCATCCGCCATCTGGCTGGCGACCATTCGCTGCCAGATGAGGGCGTAGAGGCGCATCTGGTCGCGGTTCAGCGCCGTCTTCAGCGACGCGGGCTCGCGACGGACGGACGTCGGCCGGATCGCCTCGTGCGCCTCTTGCGCGCCCTTCGCCTTCTTGCGGAAGACACGCGGCGCCGCCGGCACGAGTGCCCGGCCGTACTTGCCGGCGATAAACGCGCGCGTCTCCTCCAGCGCGCTCACGGCGATGTTCGTCGAATCGGTGCGCATGTATGTGATGAGTCCGACCTGGCTGCCGCCGACCGACAGGCCCTCGTAGAGCTGCTGCGCCAGCGCCATGGTGCGCTTCGCCGTGAACCCCAGGCGCCGCGATGCCTCCTGCTGAAGGCTGCTCGTCGTGAATGGCGGCTGCGGGCGCTGGAGCTGCTCCTTCTTTCGGACGGACGTGACGACGAAGCGCGCCGGTCGTAGCAGTCCGAGCAGGCGCTCGCTGTCTTGGGCGCTGGCGATCTCCAGCTTCTTGCGCGTCCCGGCCAGGCCCGCCAAGCGAGCGGTCAGCGTCGCGGCGTCGGAGGCGTTCGACAGCTTGGCGACGATAGTCCAGTACTCCTGCGGCACGAAGGCTGTTATCTCCTTCTCGCGCTCGACCACCATCCGCAGCGCGACCGACTGCACGCGCCCCGCCGATAGCCCGCGTCGCACCTTCGACCAGAGCAGCGGGCTTATCTTGTAACCGACGAGACGGTCGAGTATGCGACGCGCCTGCTGCGCATCGACGAGGCGCTCGTTGATGTCGCGCGGGTGCTCGAAGGCGCTGAGGACGGCGTCTCTCGTGACCTCATGGAAGACGACACGCTGGTGGGGCATCCCCTCCAGGCCGGCGGCCCTCACGACGTGCCAGGCTATAGCCTCGCCCTCGCGGTCGGGGTCAGTCGCCAGGTAGACGCGGTCAGCGCCTTCCGCCGCTGCCTTGAGTTGGCGAACGACCTTCTGCTTCTCGCGCGGGACGACATAGCGCGGCGCGAAACCGTCGTCGATGTCGACGCCGAGCTTCGTCTTCGGCAGGTCGCGCACGTGCCCGACGGAGGCATGGACATCGTATTCCGGGCCCAAAAGACCGGCCAAGGTCCGCGCCTTCGCCGGTGACTCAACGATCACCAGGTTTCTTTGTTTCTTCTTTGCCATTGCCTAGTCCAGCTCGAATCTATCCCGTTCCATTATGCCATCTCTCAAGAAGATTTGCGATTCTGCCGCGATTCGCTACCCGTACAACGGCCCGACTTCGCGGACCCGCACGTAGTTCATGCGGCCCACCTGGCGCACCATGCCCTTCAGTTCCAGCATGGCGAGCGTGCTGCTCACGGTAGCTATCGGCAGACCCGACTCGCGACGCACCTCATCGATATGTATCGGCTGCGACGACAGGTGGCGCAGTAGGAGCGCCTCCGTATCGTCCGCTGGCACGAGCTCCTTCATCTCGATCTGCGTCGTCACCATCGTCAGGTTCAGCTCTTCCAGGATGTCCTCCACCTTCGATACCAGCTTCGCCTCGCCGTCCTGGATCAGCTTGTTGGGGCCGCGGAACGTCGGCGCGTAGATGCTACCGGGCACGGCGAAGACCTCGCGGTTCTGCTCCAGCGCCAGGTGCGCCGTGATCATGGCGCCGCTCTTGAGGTCGCCCTCCACCATGAGCACGCCCAGGCTGGCGCCGCTCATGATGCGATTGCGACGCGGGAAGAACTCGCTGCGCGGCTGCGTGCCGAGCGGGTAGTCGGAAATGAGGGCGCCGCGCTCAGCTATCTCCTGCGCCAGCTTCACGTGCTCCGGCGGGTACACCATGTCCAGCCCGCAGGCGAGCACGGCGATGGTGCGCCCGCCACCGCTCAGGGCGCTCCGATGCGCCACGGCGTCGATGCCGCGCGCCAGGCCGCTGACGACGGTGACGTTGTTGCGGACGAGGTCGGTCGAGAACTGCTCGACGACCTGACGGCCGTAGGGCGTGGCGCGTCGCGTGCCGACGATGGCGACGGCCCACTCGTCGGCGCTGTCGAGGCGGCCGCGGACGTAGAGGACGGGCGGGAGGTCGTAGATCTCCTTCAGTTTTGGCGGGTACGAGGGATGGTTCCAGGTGAGGGCGTCGACGTGGGCGCGTCGCACGCGGTCGAGTTCGCCGTCGGGCGATATCTCCGGTCGCGCGCCGATGATCGACGTGATCGATGCCTGGTCGAGGCCGGCGGCGCGAAGCTCAGCGGCGGAGGCGGTCCAGGCGTTCTCCAGCCTGCCGAAGTGCTTCTCGAGCAGGGAGAATCGCGCCCGCCCGATGCGGGGGATGCGCCCGAAAGCGATCCAGTACTTGAGATCGGTGTCCTCGTTTGTCATCGCCGCGCATTC
>JALHUB010000303.1 GCA_022865685.1 Dehalococcoidia bacterium
CCATCGCATCGCCTACCTGGTAGCTGAGCGCGGCGTCGATCCGTACCGTATACTCGCCGTCACCTTCACGAACAAGGCCGCGCGCGAGATGCGCGACCGCGTCTATGGGCTCATCGGCGAGCGGACGCGGGTGCTGACGCTCGGCACGTTCCATGCCGTGTGCTCCCGGATGCTGCGAATCGACGGCGAGCGCGCCAGCGTCGCCCGCGGCTTCGTCATCTACGACGACGCCGACCAGATGACGCTGATGCGACGCGTCCTGGCGGACATGCAGGTCGACCCCAAGCGCTACCAGCCGCGCGCCGTGCTCTCCGCCATCTCCAAGGCGAAGAGTGAGCTGGCGACGCCCGAGAGCTACGCCCAGACGGTCGCCAGCTACTTCGAAGAGATCGTCTCGCGCGCTTACGAGCGCTACGAGGCGGCGCTGGCGGCCAACAGCGCGCTCGACTTTGACGACCTGCTGCTCAAGACGGCGCTCCTCTTCCGCCACGAGGAAGACGTGCTCCGCAAGTACCAGGAGCGCTACCTCTACGTCCTCATCGACGAGTTCCAGGACACGAACGTCGCGCAGTACGTGCTGGCGCGACAGCTCGCCGGCCTGCATCGCAACATCTGCGTCGTCGGCGACCCCGACCAGTCGATCTACTCCTGGCGCTCCGCCGACCTGCGCAACATCCTCAACTTTGAGCGTGACTATCCGGACGCGCGTGTCGTCTACCTGGAGCAGAACTACCGCTCGACGCAGAACATCCTCGACTCCGCGCACTCCGTCATCAGCGTCAACCAGCAGCGCAAAGAGAAGAAGCTCTGGACGGAGAAAGGCCCCGGCACGCCCATCGTCGCCTACGAGGCGTACGACGAGGAGGACGAGGCGGAGTTCGTCGCCGCCGAGGCGCGGAGCCTGGTGCGCTCCGGTGACCATCACTACGGCGACATAGCCGTCATGTACCGCACGAACGCGCAGTCGCGGCCGCTGGAGGAGGTGTTCGTGCGCGAGAACCTGCGCTACCGGCTCGTTGGTGGGACCCGTTTCTACGAGCGTCGCGAGGTGAAGGACGTCATCGCCTACTTGCGTCTCATCCACAATCCGTTCGACAGCTTGAGCCTGACGCGCGTCATCAACCTGCCGGCGCGCGGGATCGGGCAGCGGACGCTGGAGGAGCTATCGCGCTGGTCAAGCGAGATGGGCGTGCCGGCCTACGCCGCCCTGCAGCTCGTCGCCGACGAGGAGCGGGCGGAAGACGGCAAACACACGCATCCTTTCGCGTCGCGCACGGTCAAGGCGCTGCTGGCGTTCCTCGATCTGCTGAACGACCTCATCGCCGAGGCGCCTTCGCTCACCGTTTCGGACCTGCTCAGCCGGCTGCTGGAAAGCATCGACTACCGGCAGTACCTGCTGTCGGAGTTCGAGGACGGCGAGGACCGCTGGGATAACGTCCAGGAGTTGCGCACCGTCGCCGCCCAGTACGATGAGTTTGCGCCTGAGGCCGCCCTGCCGACGTTCCTGGAAGAGGCCGCCCTCATGACCGACACCGACGACTACGACGAGAAGGTGGACGCCGTCACGCTGATCACGCTCCACGCCGCCAAGGGGCTGGAGTTCCCGGTCGTCTTCATCGTCGGCCTGGAGGAGGGCCTGCTGCCGCACATCCGCTCCTTCGACGAGCCGGCGCAGATGGAGGAGGAACGCCGCCTGGCCTACGTCGGCATCACGCGGGCGAAGGAGCGGCTGTACCTGGTGCGGGCGTTCCGTCGACACCACATGGGCATGGCGACGCACAACCCGTCGTCGCGGTTCCTGAAGGACATACCGCCGGAGCTGGTCGCGGTGCCGGAGACGCCGGGCCGCCAGGCAGTGACGGCGGGTTCGCGGACGCACCTGCGCGCGTTCCACCGGGCGACGTCGCCGGACAGCGAGCCGCTGCCGCCGATGCCGTCGGAGCCGGCGTTCGCTCCCGGCGACCACGTGCGACACACCCGCTTCGGCGAGGGGATCGTCGTGAGCTGCGAGTTCGAGGCGTCGGACCAGAAGGTGACGGTGGCGTTCAAAGGCGAGGCGGGCATCAAGAAGTTGCTGCTCTCGTATGCGCCGCTGGAGAAGATCGAATCGTAGGGGCGCACGCCGTGCGCCCTGACCGATGGCCACCCCCCTGGGCGCATGCCATGCGCCCCTACATCAGCCCCGTGCGCGTCCGGCGTGGCAATTGGCCGGTCGACTGACGTAGAATAGGGCGCATGAACGCCGCGCTCACGTCTCCCCTCTTCGCTCGCATCACCGGCGACCGCGTGACCGACTGGCTGGTCACCCATGGGCTGCGCATCGTCGTCATCGTCGCAGTAGTCGCCGTGGTCTTTCTCGTCTTCCGCGCCGTCGTGCCGCACGTCGTCGAGGCGACGGTTCGACGGCAGATGACGGGCCGCCCGGAGGAGGAGACGTCGAAGCGGGCGAAGACGCTGGTCAACGCCGTCCTGCGCACCGCCGAGGTCGTGCTCGCCATCATCGCCCTGCTTATGGTGCTGCCGGAGCTGAGCGTGAACATCGGCGCCCTGCTGGCGGGCGTCGGCATAGCCGGCATCGCCATCGGCTTCGGCGCGCAAACGCTCGTGCGCGACACCCTCAACGGCCTGTTCATCCTCATCGAGAACCAGTACGGCATCGGCGACGTCGTGACCGTGGCGGGCGTGACCGGCCGCGTCGAGGAGGTGAACCTGCGTCGCACCGTCCTGCGCGACCTCGACGGCGTGGTGCACAGCGTGCCCAACAGCGAGATACGTGTGGCGAGCAACTACACCCGCGACTGGTCGGGCGTGAACATGAGCGTGACGGTGCCCTACGACGCCGACCTGGACAAGGTGACGGAGGTCATCGACGCTGTGGGCCGCGAACTGGCCGCCGACAAGGCGTACAAATCGCTGATCAAGGAAGCGCCGCACGTCGAGCGGGTGGATGCGTTCAAGGATAGCGGCGTATCGCTGAAGGTGCTCGGCGTGACGAAGCCGATGCGTCAGTGGGATGTCATGGGGGAGCTGCGCCGTCGCCTGAAGAAAGCGTTCGACTCAGAGCACATCGAGATGCGTTGGTAATATTCAAACCTCGAATGCATCTCGGGAATATTGGCAGGATATGACGATTCAAACCGACGCTGAAATAGTTCCCCCACGATACAGCGTCCGGACTCTTGAGATCACTCTCGCGATCGCTGCATGTGCTGGGACACTGCTCGGGCTGATTTGGCAAGAACCGGCAATCCAATTGCGGGTGATCGCGGGCGCAGGTGTGGTGGTAGGCGCAGTTGTCTTGGCTCACATACCGTTCATGGCCAATTGGCTTCTCTGCCAGACCGCTAGGGCAAGAGGATACCCTCGATTACTTGAGGCGAAATCGCAGATCCAGAATCGTCTGGCGGATCTTCAGGCGAAGGTTGCTCTGTCTGCGGGTTCAGTGCCTTTGCCGATGCGCGCTTTCTTCGCACAAGCAGGGCAAATCATACTCGTGTTCGATAAAGCTGGTGCAGCGGGAGTGCAGTGGGGGGAACGTATATGCGTGATCGATGATCTCCAGCGTAGATATCGTGGAACGGCGCTGTTTGTTGACGTAACCACGAATATAGTAAAAGCGAGTCTGGGCGATTCAGACCCCTTATTCAAAGGTTGTCTATACGAGCGCATAAACGCTAATCCAGGCATGACGTGCCCGACACCCGAGGCTCTGCGGGGCCTGCGAGAGAACGACATTGAAGCCTACCTTGAGGCTTTCAGCGAGGCAATGGAGGAAATTCAATATGAATAGACCTATCGAAGGCAGGGTCGCTAGAATACTGAATATTCGTGAGGTGGCTATCAACGTCGGAGCGACACAAGGGGTTGAGGAGGGCATGGTTTTTGCCATCTTGTCTAAAGAGCCCTTGGTGATAATCGACCCTGATTCTGGACAGCAGTTGGGATCGGAAGACCGAGTCAAGGTCAGGGTCAAGGCCACAGAAGTCTACGAACGTTATTCCGTATGCCGCACGTTTGAGGTAGTACCTGGGTTCAATCCGTTGGAGGCGATAGCGACGGCGGGGGCGCTCCTGGCGACGCCGCCGAGAGTGAAGACGCTGAAAGTGGAAAGCAGTGATCTACCCGAGCCGCTAGCAGAGGACGCGAGCTACGTGAAGACTGGGGACAGAGTTCGTCAAATCCCCGAAGTGGGTAAGGAGGAACAGTAGGAGTCGCCCATTTCTCCCCGCGCTCGGGGCAACTTCCCCTCCTCTCCAACGATGTTGTCTCACTACGGGAACGGCACGATCTGCGTATTCCCCGCCTGGTCCGCGCACTGGTATGGCACGGGCCCGGGCGCGTACGCCAGCCAGCGGCCGTCGGCCGACCACACGTCGTCGCGGAGGAAGCCCGGCAGAAACGCTACGACGCTCTCTCCCTCGACGCTCCGCACTACCACGCCGCCCTCCGTCCCTCCCTGCGGGTCCGGCCCCACGTAGGCGATCATGCTGCCGTCGGCGCTACTTTGCCGCCATCCGACCCTACGCTCTCTTTGTGAAGAGGGAGTGCAGAGGGACTTTTCCCTCTGCCGGGGGTCTGGGGGTGTCCCCCAGAGAAACAAACACACCTAGGGTGGGATGGTGGGAAGATGATCGCTGATGTCGCCCGATCCCGAAAGTGCGCTCACGTAGCGCGTTACGCTGGACACCCCATCAGCGTTTGGATATGTGAGGCCGGCTGCGACGGGCCGGCCCCCGCGACACCCCGCCCTGTGGTCGTGTATACGCGCCATGCTATGAGAGGCCCTATTATCCGCTACCGACCGCTCGAAGGAGAACCGGCAGAGCTACGCTGCCACCCGCTGCTGATATCGATTCCGCTCGGCGCGGCACGGCTGGCGCTGCCTGCCTGCCTAACGCTGGTACGACTCACGCTGTCGGCCGTCATCAGTCTCATAATCGCCGTCGTGCTCTTCAGCGTCGCGCTCGGCGTCATCGGCGGGCGCAGTCCCGTGGTCGGCGACGCGGGCGACTACCTGGCGGGCGTCCTCCGCGTCAGCGCCGGCTGGCTGGACAGCGACCCGACGCTCCTCGAAGGCACGAGCGGCCTCATCAGCGAGACGTCATCGACGAGCGTGGCGCGACCGACGCCGTCGCCCGGGAGCACGGCGGCCCTGGTGGCGACGCTGTCGCAGTTAGCGCCGTCGGAGCTGCGGGAGGTCTACCAGCAGGCGGTCCCCATGATGCAGCAGTACGACGCCCTCCTCGGCGACGTGCAGAGCGCGCTGGAGAACGACCGCGACCTCGACGCCTTCTTCGCGGATGTGCAGCCGTGGCTGCAGCAGGCAGAAGCGGAATCGGGCAACCCGTAGGGGCACACGGCCGTGCGCCCCTACACGACGCCTTCTATCCCTTGATCACCGCCAGCGGCTTCATCCGCGCTACCTTGCGCGAGATGCCCGCGCGGTCCAGCACCTCCACCACGTCCGCCACGTCCTTGTACGCCTCGCTCGCCTCTTCCGCCAGCAGTGACCGGTTCCGCACGCGCACGACGATGCCGCGCGCCTCCAGCCGTCCGACGATGTCGACGCCCTGCAGCGAGCGCCTGGCCGCGCCCCGGCTCTGCAGCCGACCGGCGCCGTGGCAGGTCGAGCCCCATGTCTCGG
>JALHUB010000026.1 GCA_022865685.1 Dehalococcoidia bacterium
ATCAGGGTCGAGACATGGGCGACGGGCGCCGGTTCATCGACCCCGACGTCATCCTGCCGAGCTGGGTCCTCGAGCTTCCCATCGAAGCAACCACACCGGCGTCGGTTCCATCGGTCGAGGCGGCTGCGACAGCCACAGCGCCTGCACCTTCGCCAACGGCTGTACCATCCGTGACGCCGGAGACCAGGAGCGCACCCGCTCCGCAGCCGACAGCCGCGCCCCTCCAGCAGCCTGCGGGGGATGGCGGTGGTGGCTTCCGATGGCCTGCTGCACCTCCCATCCTCGCTGCGGCATCGGGCCTCGCGGCGGCGGGAGCTTTAGGTCTGGTCGTGCGGCGGCTCGTGCGACGAGACGGCGCGTCGCCGCTAAGGGTGGGCGCAAGGCACGGGCGAGCGAGACGATCCACGGGAGACGTGGGCAGGGTCGTGCTGGCGGCGCGAGCCCTCATGCAGGGCTTAAGGGAGCTGGGCTTCGAGGATGTGCGCGTTGTGCTGGTGCGGGAGGCCGAGCGCTTCCTCGAGTTCGCCCTGGATTGCGCTCCCGGCGACACCGAGGCCGTCCTGCGTGCGCGCTACGACCTAGGCCGTCGGCTGGTCTGCGCTGTAGACGCTGAGGTGGTCGGCTCGACGCGAATCCGACTGAAGCTGTCCCGCTTCCAGCGGCTCGCCGGCCTACTCGTGGGCGACGACACGCTGCTGGAGCCGCTGCTATTGGTCCCCGTCGGCGCGGCGGATGGTGGCGTCCACTACCTGAACCTGGCCGCCACGGGCAGCGCGATAGCTGTGGGGAGCCCGCATGAGACTGGACAGATGATGTCGGCCTGGCTCGCGACTTTGGCTGCCATGTGCCAGCCCGACGAGTTGACTTTTCTGCCAGCGGGAACCGTGGCCGCCCATTTGGGGGAGCTGACGCGGCTGCCGCACTTCCAGATGAGCGACGAGTCGCGGGAGCGATCGGTGGAGGAGCTGGCTGGCGAGGTGGGGGAGATGATCGTGGCCCGCGATGCCGCTGTGACAGCAGTCCCCAGGGCCGCTGTCGTCGCGCTGGTCTGGCTGTCAGCGGACAGGAAAAGCGATGCTGATCGGCTAGAGACGATCCTCCGCCGCGGGCCGGAGCGAGAGATATATGTCGTCGCCGTGGCAGAGGGCCTGCCGCATGACGAATCCGTCCGGACTTTCGGCGCGCGCGTGATCTTCGGCGGGTCCGACGACGGCTCAGAGAGTGGCGAGCAGGATGGGCTCGGCGCCAAGCCGGGCGAGCTTGTGCTGTCGCTGGGCCACGAGCCGTCTCTCGTGCTCCAGCCGGTCGAGGTCCGCACGGAGGTCTTACGGCCTCTCACTCGGCGGGACCGTGGACTTGACTGCGATGAGCGGGTGTCGGCAGACGGGGAGGCGACAGCAATCGAAGGCCAATCGGAAGTGCCACCGCCTGAGCCCAGCGAGACCCCTCAGGAAGCCATCGGAGAGAGGGTCGAGGCGAACAGCGCCGTCCCGCTGGGCTCAGGCGAGGAGGAATCACCCGTCGGAGACCCGCTCGATGCCATCGCCCCAGATGCCCGTGAGCACCGAGCGGCTCG
>JALHUB010000304.1 GCA_022865685.1 Dehalococcoidia bacterium
CTGGAGCGCATTCGCAACGAGGTGCGCGATTTCTGCGTCGCCTTCCCGGCACCGGGAATCCGCATTCCCTCGTAGGGGCGGGGTTTGTCGCCGTGTTGCTCCGGATGTCTTGTGTTTCCACTCTGCGGGATGAATCCCGCAGCTTCCGGTGGATCGGCAACGAGCTGAGGGTTTCAACCCTCAGAGTTGATATAACACCCACGTCCATCACCGGCGGGTCGTTGGCGAGGGGCGCAGGCCCCCGTGCCTGCCCAGATATGGCACCCGCGGTCAGGTCGTAGGGGCGGCAGACGCGGTCGCGGGCGCATGCCATGCGCCCCTACACTGGCCGTCGCAATGTGTAAGTTCTCGATGATTGCTCGCCCCCGATAATGCGAACCACTTGACAAAAGCGCTTCCAATCTCCCAGAATTGATTCGATTGATACGCGAATGGACCCGCGGACGGAAAGGGAGTCCGCCGAAGGCGGATTAGTTGAGAAGGAGACTCAGTATGAAGAAAAGGATGTCTTGGTATCTAGCATTGCCCCTAGCCGCAGGATTGGCCCTGGTGCTGGTGGCAGTAACGTCCTGGGCATCGGGACCAACCGCCCACGCACAAAGTCCCACGCCCACAGTCACGAACACCCCTGCGCCGACGGCCACACCAAACCCCGACTGTGACCTCAGTGTTTCCAAGAGCGACAGCCCGACGACGGTTGGCGAGGGCGGCGAGATCACCTACACGATCACAGTCACCAACGACGGCAGCGGAAACGGTGATTGCACGGACCTCGACGTGGTCGATGCGATTCCGGATGACACCGATTGCGTAGATGCAACGGTGGCTTCCTCGTCGGACATCGACGAAGGTGACTTTGACATTAATGGTTGCGACTCCTCGGGCGATGTCACGTGGAGCACCAATACTAATCTCGACACCGACGATTCGGTCGTACTAACGATGGTCGTCGAGCTGACGTCGGGTGCCCAGGAGGATGACACAATCACCAACGAGGCGTGCGCCACGTCCACCAACGACGTTGGCGGTGACTGCGATTCGGAGAGGACCACAGTCGGCGCCCCCACTACGGCGACGCCGCAGCCGACCGCGACTCGCGCGGCGACAGTCCAGCCCATTCCGACGGTGATTGCTCCACCGCCGATTCCGACAGCACGACCGCTGGCGACCATCGCTCCACCGATCACCGGCACCGGACCGGACGGCGGCTCAGGGCCGCTGGTCCTTGGCCTGGGACTGGTGGGCGTTTGCCTGCTGCTCGTATCGGGCGCGGCAATGGTGAAGCGAACGCGCTAGTAGCCAATTAGACACGCATTGTAGGGGCGCACGGCCGTGCGCCCCTACTGCCGCTCGAACCAGCAAGAGAGGCGGGATTGCTCCTGCCTCTCTTATTTGCCTTGTCCCTGGTAGGATCGGGCCTCCGTGCCCGACCAGCCGGTTGGCGGCGTCAACGCCCGGACCGAATCAGCCCCCCACGCTCCCAGGCAATCGAACGCCGAGACTGGAAAGTCTCGGCTACGAGTGTCTGTGATCTAACGTCGGATGGAAAGCGGACAGACGGACAAGCGTCATCCCTGCGGGGTCGTGTAGGGGCGGGCCCCTGTGCCCGGCCCGATGGGGGATCTGCCTGTCGCCATGCAGGCGCCTGACCCTACGCGGTGGGCTTTCGCTCCTTCTCCCGCTGGATCAGGTCGCGACGCAAGATCTTGCCGGATAGGGTCTTCGGGATCGTATCGAGGAACTCGACCTCGCGGATCTTCTTGTATGGGGCGACCTTCCCCGCGATGAACGTCATCAGGTCCTCCGCCGTCGCAGTCGACCCTTCGCGGAGGACGACGCAGGCCTTCGGGATCTCGCCGCCGGCCTCGTCCGGCTTTGGGATGACCGCCGCGTCGAGGACGGCGGGATGCTCGTGGAGGAGCGCCTCCAGCTCCGCCGGTGCTACCTGGTAGCCCTTGTACTTGATCATCTCCTTCAGGCGCTCGATGAGGTAGAGGTAGCCGTCCTCATCGAAGCGGCCAACGTCGCCGGTGTGGAGCCAGCGGTCTTCGGTGAGGCAGGCGGCGGTCTCTTTGGGGTTGTTCCAGTAGCCCTTCATGACCTGTGGGCCCTGGACCATGAGCTCGCCCACCTCGCCGATGGGCAGCTCCTCGCCCGTGTCAAGGCTGACGATCTTCTCCAGGGTGTCGGGCATGGGCGGCCCGACGGACTCCAGCTTGATCCGCTCGAAGGGGTTCGTGTTCGTCGTGGGGCTGGTCTCCGTCATGCCGTACCCCTGCGAGACGATGCACTTGAACATCTTCTTCGCCCGCTCGCCGATCTCAGGGGGCAGCGGCGCCGCGCCCGAGCCTATCACCTGTAGGGAAGACGTATCGTAGCGCTCGACGTTGGGGACGTTCACCATCGCCAGTATCGCCGGCGGCGCCAGGTAGAGGTCCGTTATCTTGTGTTGCTGAATGAGCTGCATCATCTGCGCGACATCAAAGCGCGGCATGACGACGCCGCTGCCGCCACGGGCCAGGCCGGCGCTCATCAACACCGTCATCCCGTAGATGTGGAAGAGAGGCAGCGTCCACAGGCCAATCATGTCTGAGCTGAAGAACCGGGTGGCCAGCCCCTGCGCGACATTCGAGGTGATGTTGTAGTGGGTGAGCATGACTCCCTTGGGCAGGCCGGTCGTCCCGCTGGAGTACGGCAAAGCCGCGACGTCCTCGCGTGGGTTTATCGGCACGGGCCGAAAGTCCTCCGGGACGCCTTCGAGCACGGCGGGCAGGTCGTCGATGGGGAAGACGTTGCGCAGCAGCGGCAGGTCCTTGCGGGCCTCGTCGACGGCGGCGCGCATCGGCGTAAAGGCGAAGAGGACGACCGCGCCCGCGTCCTCCAGTTGCGTCGCGACCTCGTGGGCCGTGTACAGCGGGTTCAGCGTCGTGACCGTCGCGCCGGCTAGCAGCGAGCCATAGAAGACGGCCGCGTAGTCGACGTGGTTGGGCGAGAAGATACCGACCTTATCGCCCTTCTGGACGCCGTTGTCCTGGAGGAGGCGCGCCACCTTCTTCGCGTCGCTCGTCAGGCGGCTGTAGCTGCGAGTGGAGCCGTCCGCGCCGATCAGCGCCGTCTTGTCGGTGAACTCAGCCGCGGACCTCAGAACCAGCTCGGGAAGAGGCATCTCCTCATATGGGGCCTGGCTCGGCCAGTAGCTCTTGACGATCATGCTTCACACCCCTTCCTACGGCCAACGACACAAGCGCCGCCTGTTACTTGGCTGACCTCTCCCGTTCCCGCTGGATCAGGTCGCGGCGCAAGATCTTGCCGGA
>JALHUB010000305.1 GCA_022865685.1 Dehalococcoidia bacterium
GTACATGGCGTCGATTCCGACGCTGCCGAAGAGCTGCTGCTTGGCGAGAGTCACGAAGAGGTTCCCCGGGCCGCATATCTTGTCGACCCTGGGGATCGTCTGCGTGCCGTACGCCATCGCGGCGACGGCCTGTGCGCCGCCCGCGCAATAGACGGCGTCGACACCGGCGATGTCCGCGGCTACAAGCTTTAGCGGCGAGACGCGGCCGTCCGGGCCGGCAGGCGTCGTGACGTCGACTTCGCCGACGCCCGCCACCTTCGCCGGGATCACCGTCATCAGTATGGACGACGGGTAGACGACAGCACTGCCCGCCGCGTACATGCCGATACGCTCGATAGGTCGTACCCGCATGCCCAGGCCATCCCGCGAGAAGCTGCGCTGGCAGTGCTCCATCTGCAGTTCGTGAAACGACCTTATTCGTTCCGCGGCTAAGCGGAGGTCGCTCACGAGCTTCGGGTCGACGGCGTCGTAGGCTGTGGTTGTCTCCTCGCACGGGACCTCGCGCGACGGCGGCGTTGCGCCGTCGAAGGCCTCGGCATAGCGCAGGATGGCAGCGTCGCCCTCAGCGCGCACGTCCGCGATTATGCGGGCGACGGCTTCTGCCGGCGAGAGATCGGCGCCGAAGACGCGACGCGTCAGGTCGCGCACGGCCTGCGGCACCTCTGTCTCCGCCAGCGGCCGGCGCAGGAGGACCGTGCGGCGGCCTTCCTCTGCCCCGAAGACGATCCTCATGACAGGTACTCCTCCAGCGTCTTCAGGGTAAGCGCGTTCGCGTCCGCGAAAAAGGCTTCTATGTGCTCGCTGCCGACGTGGGCCTTCGTCTCTTCCAGAAGCGACGGCAGCGTCTTCATGAACTCCTCGATCTCCCCATCGGTCGAAACGCCGGCGACGGCCAGGAAGCGGCTCGCCGTCTTGCCGAAGCGTTCCCAGTCCGGCGGCCGCGACAGCATGTCCACGACAACGCCACGCCAGCGCGCCAGCATCTCGCCTTCGACGAAGTCTACGCGTACGGACGGGTTCGTGGCCGCAAGCTGTTCCCGGATCTCTTCCATCGCCGGCCGGTCCAGTCGACGCTGCAGGTCCATCTCGTACTGCAGTACGCGGTCCAGGACGTTGGCCCGCGCGTCGTCGGCGAGCGCCGACTCCGGGCCGAAGAAAGGCCGGTAGATGTCCGTTATCCACACCTCATCGATGACCAGGTGCGTCAGGTAGCCGGCGACGAAGGCCGCCGTAGTATCGTCGAGTTTCGACGGATCCCTGAGGTCGCCGTGCGCCCGAAAGAACGACTCCGTGCTGCTCTGGTGCTCCAGGCAGTCGAGGTCGAAGTAATGAGACGACATCCGGTCGGCGCGCGAGAGTATGCGCATGTCCGGGCCGGTCGAGCCCAGGTAGAACGCGCCGCGGTCCGCCTCGATCACGGGGTTGGCCAGGAGATTCGCCAGCTCCCGCGCGACGGACATGTGAAAGGCGAGGTGCGGCACGATCACGCCTCCCCTGCCTGCTGGGCCACGGAGCCCGCCCGCCGGAACCGCGAGAGCATCTCGCCTAGGAGCGGGCGTTTCTTTTCCGCGACCGGGCCGCGATGCACGATGACGCAGGCGGTCGATTCCAGCAGCACGTCGACCGCCTTCAGCCGGTTCGCGGCGAGCGTCGCGCCGGTCTCCGTGCCCTCGATGAGCAGCTCGGCATCCTCCGGCACGAAGCCCTCCGACGCGCCGCCGATGGGTATGACCTTGTAGCGCGGCAGGTGGTGCTCACGAGCGCAGTTGTCGGCTATGTTTGCGTACTCCGACGCCACGCGCACGATGCCCTTGCCTTCGCGCTGCCAGAGGCCGATAGCGTCGTCGAGGCTGTCGACCGGCAGGTCGGCGGAGACGACGGCGGCGACGCTGTAGCCTCCCAGGCCGAGGTCGACCGCCTCTTCGA
>JALHUB010000027.1 GCA_022865685.1 Dehalococcoidia bacterium
ATCGCCGGCGTACTCCTGCTTGAGCTGCGTCGTAATGTAGTCGGCCAGCGCCTGCTCGGCGTCAACCGTTTCCGATGGCGTGGCGGACGCGGGCGCAGGCGTCGCTGATTCGTCGACGTAGCGGAGCCAGTCGCCGGCGACCCAGCCGCTGCGACCCTCCGGCCGCCACCACTGGTAGCCGTCCATCTCGACGGGTCCCTCTTCCAGAACGATGACGGTCCCGTCGGCGATGCAGTCGACCGCCGCCTCCTTGATGCCCGGCGCCGCGCGCACGTTCAGGCACGTCCCCGTCCCGCCGACGACGACCTTCGCGCCCTTCTCCAGCGGCCACGGGGCGCCCGGCGCATTCACCGTCTCCGGCTTCACGGGCAGCGTGCTCTCGACTTTCCAGGCGCCACCCTCTTTGCGCATGAAGACCCAGAGCTGGTACTCGTAGGAGCTCGGCCCGACGAGGAAGGCCTTGCGATTCGCCCGCTCGCCTCTCGCCGCCGAGCACAGGCCCTTGATCTCCGGCATGAGCGCGGCCGTGCAATCGCCGGCGTACTCCTGCTTGAGCTGCGTCGTAATGTAGTCGGCCAGCGCCTGCTCGGCGTCAACCGTCTCCGATGGCGTGGCGGTCGCATTGCCGTCTTGCGCGCTGCTCTTGTCTCCGTTGTCTCCTCCTCCACCGCCGGTCAGCCGGATGCCCACGAAGGCGGCGAGTGCCACGACGGCGACGATCCCCACGACGGTGCCAGCCCATACGGCGCGGCGCTTCAGGCGCGAAGGTTCTCCCAGTGGTGGCAGTTTGCTGGCCATGCTACACCCTCCTTACGGGTTGCTCGTCGCGCCACGGCCGGCCCGCGGCCAAACGCAGGAAGTCTTCGTGCACCGACGGTCCGCCGGCGATCGCGCCCTCGCTGTAGAGGGTGATGGCGCCGCCCTCGCGGTCGGTGATCACGCCGCCGGCCTCCCGCACGAGGAGGATGCCCGGCGCCAGGTCCCAGGGATATAGCAGGTTGTGGGTGAACAGGTCGTAGCGGCCGCACGCGGCATAAGCCAACCCCAACGCCGCGCTGCCGGGGATGCGTATCGCCTGCATGCCGGGCCAGAGGGCGCCCATCAGGTCGAGCATCAGGGCCGCACGCGTGTCGTCATAGCCCATATCGAAGCCAATGACCGACGACTGAACGGAGGTCTTCTTCGAGACGCGGGCCGGCTGGTCGTTCACCCAGGCGCCGGCGCCCGCCTTCGACCAGAAGAGCTCGTCGTGGACGGGGTCGTACGTCCAGCCGGCGACGGTCTCGCCGCCGAAGCAGAGGGCGACGTTGATGCAGAAGAAGGGAATCCCGCTGACGTAGTTTCGCGTGCCGTCGAGGGGGTCGACGACCCACATCCAGCCCTTGAGATCGCTGACCGACGGGTTGCTCTCCTCCGAGAGGATGGCGTGCTCCGGGAACTCTTCGGCGAGCGTGCGCTCGATGTACGTCTCGATCGCGAGGTCGACCTGCGTGACCAGGTTGCCGCGTCCCTTGACGCTGACCGACTGCGGCTGGCGGAAGCGCTCCATGGCCAGGCGGCCGCCCTCGGCGAGGCAGCGGCGGGCCACTGTCTCCGCGTCGTCGCCGCTTTGGGCGACCGGCAGCGGGGGGGACGAAGTAGACATTCGACGCCCTATCGAAAGATCAAGCGCGAAGGTGCCGGACACGGGAATCGTAGCATGCGCCACGCGCCTCGGCAAGGAGAAGCGTGCCGGCCACGTCGCACGTCCGCCCCTGGCGAACGGCTCGCGGCCTTGTTTTGAATTCTGGGGGGACACCCCCCAGTCCCCCTGTCAGGGCGCCTGAGGCGCCCTGTACCCCCGTTGTTTGCGACTATCCGCTTGACTTTCTGAGACAAGCCTGTTAGAGTTAGTGTAACTTGGACACTAAGTCGGATCCGGCCGGACGGGTGGACGCTCCCGCCTGAGCAGAGGAGGCTCTCAATGGTCAAAGAAGCCCTTCTCCCTACCGCCGGCCTCCTCTCGCCCTGCGACCCGGTCGCGACGGTCCCCCTCCGCGAGCAACTTGCGTTCTTCCGCTGGCAGCAGGACATCCCCGATGAGTATCGCGGGCTCGACGCGCCACAGCTCGTCGAGCGCATCGCTGCCGCGAAGGCGAAGCTGGCGGAGCGCCTCGTCATCCTCGGCCACCACTACCAGCGCGATGACGTGATCCGCTTCGCCGATCAGCGCGGCGACTCCTTCAAGCTGGCGCGATGGGCCGCGGCCAACCCGCAGGCGGACTACGTCGTCTTCTGCGGCGTCCACTTCATGGCGGAGAGCGCCGATATCCTCTGCGCGCCCCATCAGAGCGTGGTGCTGCCGAACATGACGGCCGGCTGCTCCATGGCCGACATGGCGTCGCTCGACGACGTTATGTCGTGCTGGGACGAGCTTGCCGCCACCGGCCTCAGCGACGATACGCTGCCCGTCACTTACATCAACTCGACCGCCGCGCTGAAAGCGTTCTGCGGCGAGCGAGGCGGCGTCGTCTGCACGTCGTCGAACGCGCCCGCCGTCTTCCAATGGGCGCTGACGCAGAAGCGGCGCGTCCTCTTCTTCCCCGACGAGCACCTGGGCCGCGTAACGGGCCGTGCCCTCGGCGTGCCGCTTGCGCAGATGCCTGTCTGGAACCGTCGACTGTCCACGGGCAGCCTGGGCGGGAACGACATTGCGACGCTGCGCGACAGCCGCGTCATCCTCTGGAACGGCTACTGCGGCGTCCACCAGCGCTTCACCGTCGACCAGGTTCGACGCATTCGTGAGGAATACCCGGGCGTCCGCGTCGTTGTGCACCCGGAGTGCCGGCTAGAGGTCGTCGAGGCGGCGGACAGCTACGGGTCGACCGAGCACATCATCCGCGCCGTCGGAGAGTCGCCGGCGGGCAGTCGCTGGGCGGTCGGCACTGAGATCAACCTCGTCAACCGGCTGGCCCGCGGGCATCGCGACAAGACCGTGCTCTCGCTGGACCCCGATCCATGCCCCTGCTCCACGATGTACCGCATTCACCCGGCCTACCTGTGCTGGGTGCTGGAGCGGCTCGTTGAGGGCGAGGTCGTGAACCGGGTGACGGTGGAGCCGGAGACGGCGCGCTGGGCAAAGCTCGCCCTCGAACGCATGCTGGCGATTTCTTGTTGAGGCCGAGACTGTAAAGTCTC
>JALHUB010000306.1 GCA_022865685.1 Dehalococcoidia bacterium
CCGCAGCACGGGGCATCCCTCCGCCAGCGGCTGCAGCAGCGTCGAATCGCGGCGGGCGACGCCGAGGAGTCGCACGTGCTCAGTGCCATACGTCCGCACCAGCCGCTGCGCCGAGTCCAGGGGCACGTTCCAGCCGCCGGCCAACGCGCCTGCCGCCGACATCGCGTAGCGGTCGAAGCCGTCGATGTTGCCGCCGAAGACCGGCGTCTCAGCGGTACGACAAGGCTTCGTCTGCCAGCCGAATCGTGCCCCTTCCTGGGCGATCACGCGATTCATCAGCGCCTCCGCCATCGCGCGGCAGGTCGTCAGCTTGCCGCCGGCTATCGAATAGAAGCCCTCCGGTCCGAGGTCGATCTCGAAGGCGCGCGACACGTCGGAAGGCAACGGCTGACCCTCTGCCGCCACCAGCGGCCGCACGCCCGCCCAGCCGGCAACGATGTCCGGCGCAGTCGCCCGCACGCTCGGGAACAGCGCGTTGACGGCGTCGAGCACGTACGTTGCGTCGGCGGCATCGACGGTGACGGCACCGGGGTCGTCGTCATAGAAAGTATCCGTCGTCCCCACGTACACCGAGTCGCCGCAAGGCACCGCGAAGAGGATGCGGTCGGCGCGCGGTATGACGACGATGGTCGACAGTCCCAGCCGCGAGCGCGACAGCACCAGGTGAACGCCCTTCGTCGGTCTGAGCATGCGCTTCACGCCCGCCAGCTCGCGCAGGCTGTCCGCCCACGGGCCGGTCGCGTTGACGACGACCCTTGCGCTCGCCGCGCCCGTCTTCCCGCCGAGCTTGTCGCGGAAGGTAATGCCGCTGACCCTGTCGCCGTCCCGCTGCACGCCCGTCGCCTCCACGTAGTTTAGGGCGAGCGCCCCGTCTTCCGTCGCCGAGCGGACCGTCGTCAGAGTCAGGCGCGCGTCGTTCACGACGCAGTCGAAGTAGCGGAAGCCGCCCTGTAGCCCTTCCGGGTGCAGCAGCGGCTCAGCGTCCAGCATCTGCTCCCGCGACAGAACCGTGTGCCGCCCAATGTCGCCCCCGAAGCCCGCGAGGAGGTCGTACGCCGTCAGCCCGAGCCTCAGCTTGAGGCGACCGTCGCGGCCGCCGGCGTAGACGGGCAGAAAGAAGGGCGCCGGCTCGACGAGGTGCGGCGCGATCTTCAGCAGCACGCCGCGCTCCCGCAGCGACTCGCGTACCAGGCGCACGTGGCGTCCCTTCAGGTAGCGCAGACCGCCGTGAACGAGCTTCGACGAGCGACTGCTCGTGCCGGACGCGAAGTCGCCCTTCTCTATCAGCGCCACCGAGAGACCACGCAACACGGCGTCCCGCGCGATCGCCGCGCCCGTTATGCCGCCGCCGACGATCAACAGGTCGAAGGTCTCTTTCGCCAAGCGTGCGATTCTCTCGTTTCGGTTCTGCTCGGACATCGAGACGGAAGGGGGCTTGCGCCTGAAGCTAAACATCCTGCGTCTCCTCAGTTGAAATGAGCTTCGCGGGGTTCATGATACCCTGCGGGTCGAAAGCCTGCTTGAGCGCGCGCAGCACCTTCATGCCGCCGTCGCCCAGGTAATCGCGCAGCCAGCGACGATGCTCGGTGCCGATGCCGTGGTGGTGGCTGAGCGCACCGCCGCCCTCGATTATCGCGCGACTGGCGGCGTCCTTCACCTCCTGCCACTGCTCCATCTCGCGGCCCTCGTGCTGTCGCGCCAGGAACGTGTAGTAGACAGATGCGCCGTGCGTATAGGCGTGCGAGAGATGTGCCATCACCAGCCCGCGGTCTCCCATGGCGTTCTGCATCGCGTCTCTGACCGACCGATATAGCTTCAGGTAGTTGGACCAGGTTGTGGCCGTCTCTAGTGTATCGACCATGATGGCGCGGTCGAGCAGAACGTCCCGCAGGTAGGGCGCCTCGAAGCGTGAGCGCCGCCAGGCCTCGCCGGGTCCGGTGCCCAGCGATTGCCCGCCGTGTCGCCCCAGTATCGCCTCAGCACGCTGCCAGGAGAAGCGCACCTCATCCTCGTCGCCGTCGAAGCCGACGATGCAGAGACACATCGTCATGCCCTCCACGCCGGCCTGCATCAGCGCCGTCGCCTCACTCTCCGGCTCGTCGGACAGGCGCAGAACGGCCGGCCGCAGCCCCGCCTGCAGCATCTCCCGCGACGCCTCCGTGCCCTCCTCGAAGCTCCGCATCAGGTACGCGCGATAGTCGCTCTGCTGCGGCAGCGGCGCCAGGCGCAGCGTCGCCCTCGTGATGACGCCCAGCGCGCCCTCGGAGCCGGCGATGACCTGGTTCAGATCCGGACCGGCAGCGGCCGCAGGCACCGCCGGCGTGTCGATGGCGCCGCCAGGGAAGAGCATCCGCACGCTCTCCACGTTATCCTCGATCTTCCCGTAGCGCGTCGAATTCTGGCCCGCCGAGCGCGTGGCAATCCAGCCGCCGACCGTCGAATACTCGAAGGACTGCGGGAAATGGCCGAGGGTGAAGCCGGCCGCGTTGAGTCGCGCCTCCAGTGCCGGCCCGAACATGCCCGCCTCGACTGTAGCCAGGCCCGACGTGTCGTCGATGTCGAGCACGCGGCCCATGTGCGCAAGGTCCAGCGTCACCGCCGTCCCCTCGCCCACCGGCTCGACGCCGCCGACGACGCTCGTCCCACCGCCGAACGGTATGACAGCTACACCGGCGCGCGCCGCCGCCTCCAGTACCGCCGCCACCTGTGCGTCGCTCTCCGCGTAAACGACGGCATCGACGGGGCGCGTGATCTCCCCGCGACGGATGCGCACGAGGTCGCGATACCCCTTGCCAAGGCTGTGGACGGCGCGGTCGCCGCTATCGACGGACACGGCGTTTTCGCCGGCGGCACGTCGCAGCGCAGCCGCGACGCCCGCATCCAGCCGCGAGGGCGGCAGCCTTATCTCATCGACCGATTCCAGCCGCGGACTCTCGCCGGCGCCCCCAAGGCGTCGCTCGACGAACGACCAGAACCGTTCGGGGTCGGCGGGGGCGAAGCTCTTGCTCTCATCACCCCACCCCCACCATTTCGTGGCCATGCGCACTCCCTGTCGCAGAATCTTCCGATCGTGGATATCGTACGGATTCTATCACGTCGCGCGGCGTGAGGCTTGCCGCCGCGATTGCGGGGCCACGAACGATGGCGCTCTCAGAGCAGCTACACTGCGACCGAATGCCGGTAATACGGACAGGCGCTGAGCTGTGTCGGCGAGGCCGGCGTCGCGGCAATCCATTCCATGCGCACGCTGTCCAGCCGCTCGCCGACGATCTCGATCGCATCTTCGTTGATCTCGCCGATGCCCTGGTCGCGGGCCATGCCCAGATGCTTTACCTTCGACACATCGTGACCTGTTAGCCGCGCTGCCGTCGCGTCGGCCGCCGCCGCGTCCTTGCTGGCGAGCAGCAGCCAGGAGCCGATACGCTCCTTCACGTCGATGGTCTTGCCACCCGCGCCGTTGGCCCCAAGCGCGGGTCCGTCCCCTTCGATGCCGATCGAAGCATCGATTATTGCCAGGTCCGGCGTCACACCCTTCACGATGTCCAGGAAGACCTGTTCGATGCTGGCGTTCGTGCCGTGGAGGACGATCCGCGGCTGCGACCCGTCAGGCTTTGCGCCATACTTCGCCAGCGGCGTTGTGCCGATGAAGGACTTCATCGAGAGCGTCAACTGCGCCCACTGGTGCGTCTTGAGCACCGGTATCGAGATGATGCGGTCGGCGCGCGCGACGAGGCTGGAGATGGAGATCTTCTCCAGGTTGGTCTGTGAGGGCACGTCCACCCACTCCGGCGAGTCCGCATCCAGGCAGGCGAGCGTCACCTTCCCGTCATAGGCGGAGGTCAGACGCTGCGCCTCCGCGGCCATATTCGTCGAGCGGTCGAGCGTCATTACCTTGTCCCACTGCCAGCTCGGCATCTGCGTCCCATCGCCGATGATCACTTCCGCAGCGCCCGCCTTCAAGCACTCCTCAGCGACGGCGAAAAGGATCTCCGGCTTCGTGCACTCGCCTGTGGCGATTGCCTCGCGTCCCATGGATTGCCAGCCGATGGTCACGAAGTTGGGCTTGATGAAAACCGTCTGGCCCTCGCCGACGACCGAGCCGATACCGCCCACTGCGTCGACGGCGTCGCGCGCCATCGCCCGCAGATCGGTCCCCTTGACGATCGCGACGCGCGTTAGCGCCTGGGGCGTAGGCGTAGGCGGCGTGGATTCGCCGCCACCGCAGTCCGCGAGCAGGGGCGACGCGCCCAGCGCAATGGCAGCGCCCGCTCCAATTCGTAGGAAATCACGCCGGTCAATTCTCTGCATCGTCGTCTCCTTGAGAGCGGGGTATCGGTACGCCTATCTTGGATGCTATTTCCGACCCTCTTTTCTGTCAACGTCTGCCGTTCGAGGTGCCTGATCGCCTGTCCAGGCCGGCCATTGTACAATTGGCGAAGGCTTTCGTAATGATCCGGAGGAATGCGATGCCGTTCGCCACAGTCAACG
>JALHUB010000307.1 GCA_022865685.1 Dehalococcoidia bacterium
ACCGCCCTGGCCACGCGGGAGCGTCTGCAGGAGGCGCGACAGGCCGGCGTCGCCCGTGTGCAGATAAGCCTGGACGGGTCGCGGCCGGTGATCCAGGACACGTTCCGGGGCAGAGACGGCTCGTTTCAGCGCACGGTGGAGATCCTAGAGACGGTGCGCGACCTCGGCCTGTCGCTGCAGGTGGGGACGACCGTCAGCCGCTACAACGTGGACGACCTCGAGGGTATCGCCGACATCGTGGCGCACTACGGCGCTGTGATGTGGAGCCTCTTCTTCCTCGTGCCCACCGGCCGCGGCAGGCGAGAGGACATGATCTCGCCGGAAGAGCACGAACGCGTCTTCAACTGGCTGTACGACCTCTCGAAGACCGCGCCCTTCGACGTGCGCACGACGGCGGCGCAGCACTATCGCCGCGTGGTCATCCAGCGGCGGCGCCAGGAAGCGACCTCGTCAGAGACGGGCCTGCTCGTGACCGGCGCCGGCTACAGCTTCGCCGACGGCCTCGGCCAGTCAAACCGCGGCGTCAACGACGGCAACGGCTTCGCCTTCATCAGCCACACCGGCGACGTCTGTCCCAGCGGCTTCCTGCCGCTTCCGGGCGGAAACGTGCGCGACAAGCCGTTCGCGGAGATCTATCGCAACTCGACCCTGTTCCGCGACCTGCGCGACTACAGCGGGCTGAAGGGAAAGTGCGGCGTCTGCGACTTCCGCGACGTCTGCGGCGGCTCGCGGGCACGGGCCTACGCCGTCAGCGGTGACTACCTGGAGTCCGATCCCTACTGCGTCTACCAGCCGCCCTCGATGGGAGTCGACGATGCCGGTTGAGCTCGACGAGAGGGACAGGCTCCTGCTGAACAACGTCCAAGGCGGCTTCCCTTTGACCTCGCGGCCGTTTCTTGAAATCGGCGAGAGGCTGGGCATGGCCGAGGACGAAGTGATGGCGCGGCTCCAACGCCTCCTCGATGAAGGAGCGCTGAGTCGCTTCGGTCCGGTGCTCAATGCGACGGCCCTGGGCGGGGCACGCACGCTGGCCGCGATTCACGTGCCGCCGGAGCGCATCGAGGAGGTGGCCGCCACCGTGAACAGCTTCGATGCCGTGTCACACAACTACCAGCGCGAGCACCTCTTCAACCTGTGGTTCGTCGTGTCGTCGGAAGAGCCGGCGGAGGTGGAGCGCGTGCTGTCCGCCATTCGAGAGAAGACAGGGCTTCCGGTGATGGACCTGCCTGCGCTGGAGGAGTACTTCGTGGAGGTCACGTTTCACTTCGATGTCTGACAGCGCACTGACCGAAGAGGAGCGGCGCCTGCTCGTCACGATCCAGGACGGCCTGCCGATCGTCGCGCAACCGTACGAGGAGCTTGCGCTACGACTGGGCATGACCGAGGAGGGCGTAATCGCGACCCTGGCGCCGCTGCTGGAGCGAGGCGTCATCAAGCGGCTGGGCGCTGTGCCCAACCACTATGCCCTCGGCATAACGGCGAACGGCATGGCCGTCTGGGACGTGCCCGACGACGCGGTCAGTGACCTCGGGCGGCGGCTGGCGCAGCGCCCGGAGGTGACTCACTGCTACCAGAGACCTCGCCGGTTGCCGGAGTGGCGCTACAACCTCTACGCGATGGTGCACGGCCGCTCACGGGCGGAGGTAGCGGAGGCGGTCGACCGGATTGCGCGCGAGATCGGCCTGTCGGGCTTCCCACACGACCTCATCTTCAGCGTGCGGCAGTTCCGGAAGAGAGGCACCCGTCTCAGTGAAAGACGCTCCCCAAATTGACGCCCCGGCGGGCCCCTTCGCGTTGACAGCGGATTGCGGCTGCAATAGGATCATATCGCAAGATATTTATTAATCCGCTCGCCTACCATGTCAGAGGTCGATCTCCACAAAGAGGAGAAAGCGATGTACGGCACGCTGGCCCTGGCCCCCAGATCGCTTAAGGACTACGTGCCGGTGGCCGGTCAGGACAAGATCGACGATCTTGTCGAGCTTGCCGCGCCGCTCAAGGGCCTCCGCGTCCTCAACCTGAGCGTTACCGCTTTCGGGACCGGCCTCGCGGAGCTGTTGCGCTCCTCTTCCCCTCTCTTCTGCGACCTCGGCCTCGACTGGCGCTGGCAGATCGTCCGCGCCGATGAGGAGGCCACGCAGGTCAATAAGATGATGTACCGCGCCCTCGCCGGCGGCCGCGTCGAGTGGAAGGACGAGACGACGGAGGCCTGGCGGCGCTACACGACGATGAACGCCGAGCTCCTCAACGAGGACTTCGACGTTGTCGTTGTCCATGACCTTCAGCCGGTGGCCATCAGGTCTTATGTCGAGTCGCACACGGACCGCGCCCGCTGGCTCCTCCACTGCCACATCGATCTCTCCGCCGCGCAGCCGGAAGTCTGGGACCTGCTCGAGGGACACGCACAGCGATACGACTGCTGGATCTTCGAGGACGAGCGCTTCGTCGGCGGGGCGCGGGCATCGGTGCCGCTGCGCGTGGTCGCGCCGGCGGTCGACCCGCTGGGGCCGCGCAACATGGACCTTTCCGCCGACGCGACCGCCGATATCCTCCGGCGCTACGGCGTCGACGTCGACCGGCCGCTGGTATCGCAGGTGGCGCCCATCAGCGAGGACA
>JALHUB010000308.1 GCA_022865685.1 Dehalococcoidia bacterium
GGCGAGAGCGATGGCGGCGAGGACGAGCGTCCACAGGAGGCTGTAGCCGAAGCGCGCGCCAGCAATCGAGTAGCCGGCAATGCCCGTCGAGTCGTCGTCGACGATGCCGGTGATCAGGCCCGGACCCGCCACTGCCAGGAAGAGGCCGAGGCGACGCCAGGGGCCCCAGCGCTGGAGCAGTGCCAGACCGCTGATCAGGGGCTTGTGAAGGCGCCGCGGCCGGCGGACCTGGTTTGTCATGTCGCCTCCGCTGCTATCCCGTCATGCGGCGGGGACGGTTCTGCCAGGCGCGCGGCGTCACGAGGTCCAGCACGTCGTCGACGGTGACCATGCCCTTGAGGTGGCCGTGCTCATCGACGACCGGAATGGCGAGCAGGTTGTAGTGGATGAGCTTGCGCGCCACCTCCTCCTTGGAGTCCTCGAGGCGGACGAAGGCGACGTCCTCCCGCATGCAGTCGGCGATGAGCGCCTCGGGCTGGGCCACCACAAGGTCGCGCAGCGAGAGGACGCCGCGCAGACGGCCGCCGCTGTCGACGACGTACAGGTAGTAGATCTCGTCCTCCGGCGGGGCCGTGCGCCGCAGGTCTTCCACGACGCGACCGGCCGTTTCCATCTCCGCGACGGCGAAGAGCCTGCTGTTCATCAGGCCGCCCGCCGTGTCGTCCTCATAGATGAGAAGCGAGCGCACCTCCTGTGCCGTATGCGGCTCCATCAGGCGCATCAGCTCGCCGGCGCGCTCCTCATGGACGTCGCCGAGGATGTCCGCGGCGTCATCCGGCGGCATCTGCTCCAGCACGTCGGCGGCCTCTTCCGGCTCCATGGCGCTGACGACCGCCGCCTGGTGCTCATCGGTCAGTTCCGCCAGGGCGTCCGCGGCAATCTCGTCGTCAAGCGCCTCCAGGACATCGGCCGCCTCGCCCGGCGACATCTGGCTGATGACGGCAGCGATATCCGCCGGTGGCATACGGCGCAGGCGGTGGAAGGGCACTTTGAGGCGGATCTCGTCCACGGCGGGACCGATGTCGACCTGTTCCCAATCGATGAGGCGCGGCCGTCCGCGGCCGGCGAGGCGCGCCAGCCACTCGATGCCGAGGCGTCGCAGCAGGCCGGCGACGCTGTTGTCGACGCCGGCGAGGCGCAGGTCGCCGTTGATCGGCGTCAGCGACAGGTCATTGACGCGCACCAGCTTCACGCCCTGAGTATCGACGATCTGCTTGTCCAGCAGGTCGCGCCCGAGCCAGATCATCTCGTCGCCGGGCGCGGGAAACGCCTCCAGCCGCACGCGACTGCGCAGGGCGGTGCCGCGCGGCGTCACGGAGGCGACGTGCAGCCAGGGGATGGCGTGCAGATGCCCCCTGTCGCCGACGACGATGGCGCTTATCGGCGGATAGGGGTTGTCTCCGGATACGAGCAGGTCGCGCAGGATGCCGACGCGCGTGCCGTCGGCGTCGAGGGTGGGGCGCCCAAGCAATTGGCTGAGAAAAGGCATGAAAAACCACCTCCCATGAAAAGGTCGTGCCAGGAGGTGGTTCGCCGCGGACGAGCCGCGGCCGGCGCACTCAGCGCGTTAGCGGCGACTCATCGACAGCGAATCGCCTCCTCGGTTTTCCCTGTGGCGGCTACAATCGCCGCCGTCGTCGGTCCCCATGTTTGACGTTAATGCCTCTTGCCGCGCGACAAGACGCGGCCCTGCGGGATTGATGATACCTTCGCATCATTAGGGCGTCAACCCTTGCATCGGCGAAGGACTTGACCGATGACTGCGCTGCTGGCATCCTGTTAGCGAATCTCGGTACCGCCGCTTTGTTCAACTTCGACTCCGGAGGGGAGATTGCTATGATTGTCTCCAGCTACTGGCCGAGCCAGGCCCCCTATGAAGAGATACCTCTCTACGAGCTGCTGAGGAGGTCCGCCAGCGCGCACCCCGACAAGACGGCCGTAATAGGCGCGGACGGCTCGACTCGCACCTTCGGGCGCATATGGAGTGATGCCCGCAAGGTAGCGCGCCTCCTCCAGGACAACGGCGTCGAAAAGGGAGGCATGGTGGGCATATTCTCGCCCAACCACATCGACTTCCCGGCGGTATTCTATGGATCGCTCCTGGCCGGCGCCACGGTCACGACGCTCAACCCGCTGTACACCGCGCACGAGATCGAGCATCAGCTCTCCGATGCCGGCGCGGTCATTCTCTTCGCCTTCTCGTTCATGAGGCCCGCCGCGGAAGAGGCGAAGAAGAACCTGCCGCGGCTTCGCACCATCTACACCATCGATCAACTGCCGGAGGTCCTGGAGGGCGTCTCCGAGGAGTACAAGCCGGTAACGATCAACCCCAAAGAGGACGTGGCGGCCCTCCCCTACTCCAGCGGCACGACCGGCCTTCCGAAGGGGGTCATGCTGACTCACTACAACATTACTTCCAATGTCAAGCAGGGACTGGCGACCAGGGACACCAGCGACATGACAGACCTCTGGACGCTCCCTCTGTTCCACAGCTACGGGATGACGGTGCTCATGAGCACCGGTATGGCGCGCGGCGGCACCGGCGTCGTGATGCTGCGCTTCGACATCGAGCAGATGATGCAGCTCATCCAGACGTATAAGATAACCGACATCTACCTGGCGCCGCCGGCTATCCTGGCGATGGTCAACCTGCCGGACCCGTCCCGCTATGACTTCTCGTCGCTCAAGATGCTGGGCTCCGGCGCGGCGCCGCTGCCGCATGAGCTCGGCGAGCGAGCGAAGAAGATGTACAACGTCATCGTTACGCAAGGCTACGGCATGACGGAGACCAGCCCCACAGTCAACACCCAGCCGCTGGACAGGATAAAGCTGGAATCCGTTGGGCCGCCTACGCCCGACACCCTGGAGAAGATCGTCAGCCTTGACACGGGCGAGGAGCTGCCCGTCGGCGAGGTCGGCGAGCTCATGGTCAAGGGCCCGCAGGTGATGAAGGGCTATTGGAACAACCCGGAGGAGACCGCCGCCTGCCTCACCGAAGACGGCTGGCTCCACACCGGCGACGTTGCCCGCTTCGATGAGGACGGCTACCTCTACCTCATCGAGCGCCTGAAGGAGATGATCAAGTACAAGGGGTACCAGGTTGCGCCGGCGGAGCTTGAGGCGCTCCTCCACGAGCATCCCGCCGTCCTCGACGCCGCGGTCATCCCCAAGCCGGACGAGGCCGGCGGCGAGATCCCGAAGGCCTGCGTCGTCCTCCGCGAAGGGTCGACTGCGACGGCGGAGGACCTGATGACGTTCATCGCGGGCAAGGTGGCCCCCTACAAGAAGATCCGCGAGGTCGAGTTCCTCGATACGATCCCGAAGACTCTGTCCGGCAAGATCTTGCGCCGCGACCTGATCCAGCGGGAACGGGAGAGGTCAGCCAAGTAACAGGCGGCGCTTGTGTCGTTGGCCGTAGGAAGGGGTGTGAAGCATGATCGTCAAGAGCTACTGGCCGAGCCAGGCCCCATA
>JALHUB010000309.1 GCA_022865685.1 Dehalococcoidia bacterium
CAGCACGGGGATCACGCACCGCCTCTACGCCTTCGCTTATGACCCGACGGCGGCGGCGATGTACGCGTGCTCCGGCGCCCCTGACGCTCCGCCGGACAAGATCGCCGCCAAGTGGACGGCCGCCACGGGCTGGGTCGATATCACCTATGACCTCGACGCCGCAATGACGGCGACCCACATCGGGACACAGGCTATGGTAGCGCCGGTCGCTGGGGCAGCATCCTCCGACCTCTACGTTGCCGCGGCCGCGGCCCGCCAATACCCCGAACTCGCGATCATCCTAAATTCAACCCAGGCGCCCAGCAACCCGCCCGTCTACTACGCCCCGAACGTCTTTGACGGCTCGACCTGGAAGAGGGCGACCGGCGCGACCGGCACCTCGCGCGGGCGCTGGATGGATATCGACCAGTCGGTCGGTATGTTCGCCATGCAGTTTGACGGGAAGGAAGCCTTCAAGGGTGACGTGACCGCGGGCATTATGGCGGTCTCACCGGCCGCGGCATCGCTGGACTTCGCTGACAGCGCCAACCACGGTATTTGGCTGGGCTGGTGGGTCAACGGAAAGGCGGGCGCCTACATGGTGGCGGCTGAGGCCACGGGCACGACCGCGGGCACCGTCTACAAGACATGGGATCGCTTCGCCAGCATCGGCAAGGTCAGGCCCGCCACGGGCTACACGGCCGCGCCCTCGGGCGCCAAGGCGAAGATGATCGCCATCGGGGCGCCCCAAGCGACCTCTGGGGTTGGCCGGATCGCTGTCGTCCACGATACCGGCGGCGCTACCACCTGGGACATTTCCTATCCCGACGCGACCTTCGCCTCCTGGGATAGCGTTGCCCTGCCAGCGCAGATCGACCACGAGCGACCGCGACCTTGGTGCCTGACGAATCAGTTATGGTTCGTCGGTGACGTGGGTGGTTTCCCTGATCCTCGCGCAACCGCAGGGATTTCCGAGTGTGTCGAGGCGGCAGTGAGGAGCCCCGATGGAGGGGCCAATTGGGCCTCAACTGCTGTTGGCGATGAGGCCTGTGTGACTGATGAAATCGGCGGCCTTGCCCGTTTTGCTATTGACGCGGGGGGGCGAGTCTGGGCGGCTCGGCAACGGGGAACAACTACGGGGCATCCGGTACGGACGGAAATCTATTATTCGGACAACCAGGGAGCAACGGGCACTTGGGTGCTATCAGGGACGCTGACTTATCCCAGTGGTGCCCGCCGCCCCTATGCCCTTCTCTGCCATCCCTCTGATCAAAATATCATTGCCTTGATTTCCTGCGCCGAGTATGCCCCCAGCGGCGGCGACAAGGGGGCAATAATCTACATGACCGAAACGCGGGGAGCGCCCTGGACGCAGCGAAACGCTACCGTCGCATCTGGCAACAACTTCGCCCTGACAGGGGAGCCGCCCAATGCCCAGTCCTTCCGCGCAATGATGCTGCCCAATGGCCGGTTGACCATTATGAGCCGCCAAACTACTTCTTCCTGGTTCACGATCCACACGTCCGACGATAAGGGCGCGACCTGGCAGTTGCGATA
>JALHUB010000310.1 GCA_022865685.1 Dehalococcoidia bacterium
CGCCCTCGCCCTCAACAAGGCCGAACTTAGCCCAGACCGGGAAGTCGTCGCCGGCGGCCTTGCGAACGGCACGCACCACTTCGACGTGGAAGCGACGCCGCTTCTCCGGCGAGCCGCCCCATGCGTCGTCGCGATGGTTCGACATGGGCGACAGGAACTGGCTGCCCAGGTAGCCGTGGGCGAAATGGAGCTGGACGGCATCGAAGCCGGCCTTGCGGCCGCGCACGGCGGCGGCGGCGAAATCGGCGATTGTCTCTTCGATCTCCGCGGCTGTCATTGATCGCTGGGGCCAGGTGTCGCCTTCGATGGCGGATGGACAGAGGGCGACGCGGTCGCTGTGGCCGAGGAGCCGCAGGTTGTTGCCGCCGTGGCCGATCTGGACGGCGATGCGCGCTCCGCCGGCGTGCGCGGCGTCAACGAGGCGCCGCAAGCCGGGGATGTGGCGGTCTTCAGCGATGCCGTACTGCCCGACGGCCGCTTTCCCAATGTCGGACATATAGGCGTAGCCGGTCACGATAAGGCCGGCGCCGCCGCGGGCGAGCGTCTCGAAGATGCGGACGGAGGTGTCGGTGACGTCGCCGTCGTCGGTGGCGCTGGCGTCCCAGGTAGCAGAGCGCATGAAGCGATTTCGCAGCTCCACGCCGGCGATGGCGATGGGGTCGAACGGTGATGGCATGTGTGCGCTCCTTTTCTCTGTCTCTGCATGGGATGGTGTGACTTCATGGTGCATCGCCGTGCGCGAATGGGTCAAGGCAACGGCACGCAAGAAGCGGGTGGCGCGCGACGCGGTACGCTGAGACAATGGCCGCACCGAACCGGAGACGATCCGAAACCTGTCCGGTGCTATACTCGAATGGAGATCATCTCTTGAATACACGCGCACTTGCCATCCTCGTCGCGCTCGGATGCGTCTGGGGCGCGTCTTTCCTGTTCATCAAGGTGATCGTTGGGGAGACGGCGCCGGTGACGCTTGTCGCAGGACGCCTCACGCTAGGCGCGCTGCCGTTGCTCGTCATCATCGCCGTCAAGCGGCCACGGATCGTTGACCCCAGGTCGATCCTGCCGAAGACGCTGGCCACCGCTATCTTCGCGACCGCTCTTCCCTTCTTCCTTATCGCGACCGGCGAGGAGCACATCGATAGCGGCGTCGCGGCCGTGCTCAACTCGACGATGCCGCTGTGGACGGCGATCTTCACGGCCCTCTTGCTGCCGCACGAGCGCCTGGGGCGCAGCGCCATCTGGGGGTTGGCGATCGGCTTCGGGGGCGTGCTGGTGCTGAGCAGCCCGGACCTGATGCACCTGACCGATAGCAGCTTCCTGGGCCAGCTTGCGGTGCTCGTCGCCGCGCTCTCCTACGGGTCGGCGCTCGTCTTCGCGCGGGGGACGCTGGCGCGCGAGGACCCGGTGCTGGTCGCGACGCTGCAACTCGTCCTCGGCGCGCTCATCATGTGGCCGCTGGCGTTCGCGGTCTCCGGCGGCAGCCCGAACATCGACGTCGGCCTGAAGGCGTGGCTGGCCTGGGTTACGCTGGGCTGTCTGGGCACGGGCATCGCCTACATTGCCTACTACTGGCTGATGGTGAACATCGGCGTGCTGGTGTCGGCGGTCACGTACTTCCCGCCGGTGATCGGCCTGTTCCTGGGCTGGCTCGTGCTCGACGAGACGCTGGGCGTGAACGTCATTGCGGGCGCGGCGCTGATCATCCTCGGAGTGGCCGTGCTCAGCGGCCGGCTCGACTTCGCGCTGCGGGCGCTTCCCGGCGCGAAGAAGGAAGGCGCAACCGCAGACTAACGAGCAGCTCTGCGAGGAGCCGGTGCGCCTGACCGGTCGCTCGGGTTGCCGAGCGACCCCGATCTATCCGCTCTATCCGTTCTATCGGATCGGCCCGATCTACCCCGGTCCTCCCCGCTCGTCGACACACCGTCGCATCACTAACGTTCCGATTCCTTTCGGGCTGCCCAACGCCAACCTCGCGTCCGGTTGTGATTCCCACGAACACGCTGTAAGATGAGGCTAATAGGCCGAAATCCTCTCAGGGAGGAGAAAGATGGACGCTCACCCGACGACTTACAGCGTGACTGCACAAGCGGAGACGCGCAATCGCCTCACAGTCGGCTTCCGCATCATCCTGGCAATACCACATTTGCTTCTCGTCGGCGGACCGGGCTACGGCGCGGGCATCGGCGAGCGTACCGGCAACCTGGGAGCAGTGGCCGGAGTCGCCGCTTTCATAAACTGGTTCATCATCGTCTTTACGGGAAAGGCGAACAAGGACCTCATCAGCCTGCAGCAGTTCTACCTGCGCTGGCGCGCTCGTGCCGTCGCCTACGAGGCGCTTCTGCGCGACGAGTACCCGCCTTTTGGCGACGGCGACTATCCCGTGGAAGCGGAGTTTCTCGCCGTCACGGAGGATCGGAATCGCTGGACCGTCGGCTTTCGCTTCATCCTCATCATCCCACAGATCATCGTCCTGTTATTCGTGATGATCGCTTGGGCGATCACGGCGATAATCGGCTGGTTCGCGGTCCTGTTCACCGGCCGCTATCCGGACGGCCTGTGGAAGTTCGGCGAAGGCGTGATGCGCTGGCTGTTGCGGGTCGAGGCCTACTTCCTGCTGCTGCACGACGACTACCCGCCGTTCAGCCTCGACTAGGCGCCGGCGGCGTCAGCCCAGGCCCAGCTTGCGGGCCAGCGCCTCGTTCGACGGCTCGACGAGGAAGGAGCCGTCGGGGAAGATGATCGTCGGGATGCTCTCCAGGCCGGCGTTCCTCCGGCGCACCACCGCCAGCTC
>JALHUB010000311.1 GCA_022865685.1 Dehalococcoidia bacterium
GACAATCGGCACACCGCCGGGTGGCTCGACAATCGGCACACCGCCGGGTGGCTCGACAATCGGCACACCGCCGGGTGGCTCGACAATCGGCACACCGCCGGGTGGCTCGACCATCGGCACACCGCCGGGTGGCTCGACACTCGGCACACCGCCGGGTGGCTCGACAATCGGCACACCGCCGGGTGGCTCGACGATTGGTACGCCTCCGGGACCATCGACTGGGTCTCCAACAGCGGGAGCGCCGGGAGGCGGCGGTGTGACAGGCGTACCAGGGGCGACAGGTACGGGGTTCACCATGCCTGACGTCCATCACCACCATCACCACGGCGGCGGTGCGGGCCATGCGGGAGCGGCGGCGGGCGCCGGAGCCGGAGCGGGCGGTGGGATCATGTCAGGGCTGGGCCTTCTCGGCGCGATAATCAAGTGGGGGCTGATCGGGCTGATCACTCTCATCGGGGTAGGCCTGGGCGCGTCGCTCGTTGGGGGCGCGCTGATCTTCACCGGCAAGCCGAGCTCCTGCGTCAACCGCACGATCACGCCCTCGACGGCGGCCAGCCAGGCCCTGCGCGACCAGTGGGACCAATTCGAAGCCGACGCGGCCGCCGGCAAGGCAGTCATCACGTTCGATGAGGTCGGCGTCACGTCGCGTGGCGTCGAGTACATAGACGAGAAGGACCTGCCGCTGGAAGACCTCCAGGTTCACTTCTGTCCCGACGGCCTGGGCGAGGCGACCGGAACCATCAACACGCCGGGCCCGGACATCCAAGTCGTGCTGCGGGGCACGCTGGACCTATCCGGCGCGAAGCCGCGCATCGACGTAAGGGAGATCAAGGCCGGAAATCTGCCGAACCTGTTCGGCGGCACCGATTGGATAATCAACAGCATCGTCAAGAAGAGCAACGCCGATATCCTGGACGTGGAGCCGCACCTGACGAGCATCGTGATCGAGGACGGGTCGGCGACGCTCACCGGCGGACCATAGCCCGGCGACTGCGCGGAATAGGAGCGAGAATATGTCTGCTGAACCGGCCGTGGATGACTGCGAGTATCACGCAGGCCTGTGGCGAGGCCGTCCTCCGTTCCCGATATTTCCGATCGTCTGCCCGCTGATGTTCCCCATCGGCTTCATGGTGATGATGGGCAGGCGGCGCAGGCACCGTCGTCGCGCCCTGGAGGCGAGGCTGGCGCAGGTCGAAGGGAGACTGGGCGACCTCGAAGAGAAGATGTCCTCGGGCTGAGCGAGGCTCTGCCCATCGATTCCCCCAATCAGCTTGCTCCAGCGGGGCCATCCGCGGCTGATGATTGAGCCGGCTTGTGGCTGTCCCTCAACCTCTCTGCGCTTGTGCTACGATGGGATAAGCGGACGCGCCCCAGACGGCTCTCAGACCGGCGCCATCCGAAGGGAGTTGCCACCAGGGGGGACATGGAACGGACAGGAGTCCTCGGGACAGGCATGGTTGGGACTGCCATAGCGTCCAAGCTCGTGGAGCTCGGCTACGAAGTGAAGATGGGATCACGCACAAGCACTAATGAAAGCGCCGCCCAATGGGTCGCCAGAAGCGGGGCCAAGGCTTCCCGCGGAATGTTTTCCGAGGCAGCGGCCCACGGCGAAGCCGTCTTCCTGTGCGTGAAGGGAGATGCCGCCCTGGATGCTATAGGGCTTGCCAACAGGGAAAACCTTGAGGGGAAGACGGTGATCGACGTCACTAACCCGCTCGATTTCTCGAAGGGGATGCCACCCACGCTGTTCGTCTGCAACACGGGCTCGCTTGGAGAGCGGCTGCAAGTCGCCCTGCCCGCGTCTCGCGTGGTCAAGACGCTGAACATGGTGACGAGCGACGTTCAGGTCGACCCAAAGCGGGCGGGCGGCGACGTCACGATGTTCGTGGCCGGAAACCACCAGCCCGCGAAAGAGGAAACGAGCATGTTCCTTAGACAGTTCGGATGGCAAGACATTATCGATCTGGGCGACATATCCGCCGCCCGCGGCATGGAAATGCTGTTGCCGATCTGGCTACGGATCTTCGCGGCGTTTGGGCGCGGTCACTTCGGGTTCAAGGTCGTCAGGTCGGCGTAGCTTTGAGCCGTCCCACTTCCCCGATCCCAGCCCCAGGTGGCCAGAGCACAGGCTGAGCCGGCAATGGCGGGCTGGCCCATGACCCGCTGATGTCGGGCGGACTGACACGGAGGTCCACGGATAGGTCAATGGATGTTCAGGGAACGGCGCACTGCGAAGACGCCGCGTCCGGGCGTTTTCCGAAATCGGCTCCGCCTGCACCATTGACCCACGCAGGCAAGGTGGCGTTGCCGGCCAGCCGGGTGCCAGACTTGACTCGTCGAGCTCTACCGACCGACTAGCCGCGTAGGCCGGGCTTGCTGGCATGCTTTGCGGCGGCGACGTCCCTGACCTTCTCGCAGGAGACCTTGAGCTGCGCCTTCTCGCTCGCACTGAGCACGCCGAAGAGCTTGTCGCCCGCCTGATTCGCGACCGCCGATGCCTCCTGGAACTTCTTGACGCCGCCGCTCGTGAACTCCACCAGCCTCTTGCGGCGGTCCTTGGGGTCACCGTGCGTGTGCACCCAGCCCTTCGCCTCAGTGCGATCGACCAGTCCCGTCAGACTGTTCGGCTCCTTTACCATCCACTTGGCGAGTTGAGTGATAGTGAGCGGGCGCCGCTCGCGGGCAAGGAGACCCAGCAGTTGCAGTTGCGGCAGGGAGATTCCCTGCGGTATGAGCGCCGATTCCTGGGCCTTGAACACCGCGTTATAAGCCTGATAGAGCGACTGCCATTCGCCCGTCCCTTGAGCTGCGCTTGCCGCCTTAGGGATAGGAGTCCTTCTTGGCGCTGGTTTCTTTGGCACTATCTAGTCCCTCCCTCTGTGAAGAATAACCCGGCTCCTTCTGGATTAGCGCGCCGCGGAGCCACCTGGTGCTGTCGGCCGGCGCATGTCCTTGTTCGTATCCTGAATCGCACCCAATTGTCAAGTCTTGTCGTGCCGTGACTCTCCTTCGCCCTCAAAGGCTAACCCGCATCGCCGCAACAAGCAACATGCGGCGTCCGGCAACCACTGTCCGAGAAGGTCAGGCGCCGAACGCGCAGCCGCCGATACCGACCCACGCGACCGACCCCCTTCCCTGGCGGATAACCGATATCGTCAGTATGCTCGTTCTGTCGGCGCGCGGCAACCTCTACGCGAAACCTATCCGGAACTATCTACCGACGAATCGACACTGACAGATTGTGACCGAAAAGGAGGCAAATGGTGAAGCTCGAAGGCAAGACAGCGTTGGTCACCGGCGGAGGCGGCGGCATCGGCAGGGGGATCGTGCTGTGCCTGGCGGAAGAGGGCGCGGACGTGGCGGTGGTCGACATCGATCTGCCGTCCGCCGAGGCCGTCGCGAAGGAGGCGTCGCAGTTGGGGCGCCGTTGCGTCCCCATGAAGGCGGACGTCTCCCGGCCGGACAAGATCACCCGGATGGTGGAGAGCGTGATACGCGAGTTTGGCAACCTCGACATCCTGGTGAACAACGCCGGCGTCGGCGCCGCTCCGGACTGGGAAGTTGGGGCGCCTCTTCGCGTCGAGGACTGGGACTACGTATACCGCGTGAACCTGCGGGCTTACTACTTGGCCTGGCAGGCTGTGTCACCGCACATGATGGAGCGACGCTTCGGCAAGATAGTCAACGTGGCGTCGGTGGCAGGACGCGTCGGCGGCGGGCCGAACGAGTCGATGTGGGCCTACCGCATGAGCAAGGCCGCCGTCATCAACCTGTCGCAATCAATGGCGGTGCAAATGGGTCCCTACAACGTCAACGTGAACTGCATCTGCCCGGGCCTCATCTGGACCAGGCTGTGGGACGCCAAGCTGGCGAGCGGCATGAAGAAGAACATACCAGCGTTCGCGGAGATGGAGACGCGCCAGATCTTCGAGACCGTCGTCGCGATGACGACGCCGCTGGCCCGCGAGCAGACGCCGGAGGACATCGGCCGGGCGGTCGCGTTCCTCGTGTCGGAGGATGCGAAGAACATCACCGGGCAGGCACTGAACGTCGACGGCGGTTCGACGCTGAACTAGTGGGGGCGCACGGCTGTGCGCCCCTATCTTCACCCGGCAGTATCGCCCATTACCTCGATCAGGGTTTGTACGCCGATGCCTGCTCCCGGACCAGGTCCACCATGTTGCCCATCGCAATGTTCATGTCGACGAGGTGCAGCCCCCATGTCGGCCCGAGCACCTGGCTGACCACCGGCCGCGGGTCGCCCGAGACTTTCGTCGCGTCGACCTGCAGCCAGTTGGCGCCATTGGCGCTCTCGCAGTGGCCGGTGTAGAGGCCGGGATATGCCACCCAAGGCGTAGACGCGGACGGGATGCTCCCGACCAGCGCGCCGAGTGCTCCGGGGAGCGGAGCGGTGGGGTTGTGGGGCTTCAGCGCGCCCGTTCCGCCGGAGAGCGATGCCGGGTTAGCGCACAGCACCTCCAGGTTCGCAGCGTCCCGTCCGATGACGGCGCCCGGGCCGCTGCCGGTCCTGCCGAACAGGCTGTCCGCGGGTGGCGGTTCCATGAAGGTCGAGTAGGCCACCACACATCCCGTTTGATCGTTGGACCGGCATGCGGGAACGTTCTGGAAGTCGCCGCCGACGTCCTGGCCCTTGGCGACGAGCACGTTGCCGCCGATGAGCAGCGCCGAGACCAGCAGCTTGCGCGCTTCCGAGTTCGGGTCGATCTCAGCCGTAACGAGCCTGGTCAGCATCATCGTCCCCTGCGAGTGGCCGATGAGGACGACGCCGCGGCCGTTGTTGTAGTGAGCCAGGTAGTCCTGCCACGCTGAGCGCACGTCGGCGTAGGCCGTGTCGCGGGATGCCGTCGTGTCGCCGGACGGCGCCCCGGCTCCGGGTACGGCGTTGATGGCCCTCAGCGTGAGCTGCCGGTACATCGGCGCGTACACCTTGCACACCTGCGAGAAGCGGGAGGCCTGCGAGGTCGCGACGGCCTTCTCTTCCGGATCGATGGTCAGGTCCGCGTTCATCGTTGTCTGGCCGCTGACCGTCGGGTACACGTAGAAGCAGTCGATCGGTGGGTCCTTGGCAGGAGACGGCGATTCCGTGGTCGTGCTGCCGTCGGAGGAGATGACCGTCGTGGTCATGTCGACCTCGCAGGGGTTGTCCGCGAGGCCCGGCTTGCAGAGCCAGACCGTGTTCGACGGGGCCTCCGTGGCCGACGCGGTCGGCGTCTTAGACGAGGACGAACCGCCACAGGAGATGCCGATCGCCGCGACGAGCGACAGCGCCACGCCAGCGAGCGCCGCCTTCGCGGCGCGCCGCCTGGATCTCCCACCAGAATCGCCGATTCGAGAGAGCTTGTTCCGTTCCATTCCCACCGGGCCGAAACCGCAATAGCCGTGAGAGCGAATCCGTTGTGCAGTGTGCGTGTCTTCCCGCTATGTGTCAAGACCGCATCATGAGATGCCGTTTGAGGCTGGACGTGGAACCTGGCCAGCGCGGTCCTGTCGTTAGGAAGCTTCGAAGAAGACCGGGTTTGACCACGCGTAGTAGCGCCGGCCGCTCGACGAGTCGTACGAGGTGACCTCGATGCGGTAGTACCCGGCGCCCGTCACGTTTTCCTTCAGCGTCTCCACGTAGGTCGCCGAGCCCGGGTTGACGGTCTTCATGATCTCGCCGTTCTTTATGACATCCACCTTCTCCACAATGACCGACGCGCTCTCCGAGTTCGCGCTTGCGTTCACGCTCACGCTCAAGGTGGCGCTATCGTGGACACGCGCCGTCTCGCCCATCAGCGCGCCGTCGACGCTGACGCGGAGACGTGCCCCGAGGAGGTGTGGCCCTCGGAGGCGAACCCGGACGGCTACGGCACGAAGCAGCCGGAGAACCTGGCCAGGTGGGTCGAATTCGTCCACGCGCAGGGCGGCATTGCCGTGCACGC
>JALHUB010000312.1 GCA_022865685.1 Dehalococcoidia bacterium
CGGCGCGTAGTAAGCTTCTAGCGAGAGCGCTGCGATCGACACTGTATGCGCTGGAGAGGACGCCGCTCCAGGTGTTGGGGCTTTCTCACTTCCTGGTGCTGGAAAAGGGAGGATCAATGGCGGAGGGTGCGCAGGATGGCTAGGCTCTTCAAGCGCCGGCGCCACGTGTACCTGCGCGGCGACAACAAGGCGGAGATGTCGCGCTGGATGCTGATACCGGCGCTTCTTCTGGCCGTCTTCGTCGCGGGTTCCGCGGTAGCCGCCGTGACCGGCTTCATCATCTACCGCGTCTACGCCTCCGACATGCCGCCGGTCGAAGAGGTACTGTCGCAGAACGCGGGCGGCGCCAAGGTCTACGACCGCAATGGACGCCTTCTCTACGAATACGTCGATGACCTCCAGGGCCTGCGACAGCCGGTGCCGTTGTCGGAGGTGTCGCCGTATCTGGTCAACGCGACGATCGCGACCGAAGATGCCACCTTCTATTCCAACCCGGGCGTCAACATGAAGGGCCTGATGCGCGCCGCCTACGAGAACTTCTTCCCGGGCAACCTGGGCTTTCTCCAGGGGACTGGTGGCAGCTCGATTACGCAGCAACTGGTCAAGAACATATACATCCCCGAGGCGGAACGACAGAAACGGTCGATTTCGCGCAAGCTGAAGGAGACCGTTTACGCCATCGAGCTGACGAACCGCTACTCCAAAGACCAGATCCTGGAGTGGTACCTCAACCAGATTCCCTACGGCGGCATCTACAACGGCGTCGAGGCCGCCGCGCAGGGGTACTTCGGCAAGAAGGCCAGCGAGCTGACACTGGGCGAGGCGGCGCTCCTGGCGGGCATCCCGGCCTGCCCGAGCTGCTACAACCCCCTGGGGAACCCCGAACGGGCCGTCGCGCGACGCAACCAGGTTCTGCTCCTCATGCAGGAGAAGGGGTCCATCACGAAGGCCGAAGGCTGGGTGGCCGCGCAGGAGACCGTCAACCTCACGGCGCATCGATTCCTCATCGACGCCCCGCACTGGGTGCTCTCCTACGTCGGGCCGGAGCTGGAGAAGATGTTCGGCCGCCAGGCAGTCTACCGCGAGGGACTTCGCGTCACGACGACGCTCGACCTCGACCTGCAAAAGAAAGCCGAGGACATCCTGGAGAACTGGATCAGCGAGTTCGAGGGGTCCGGCGGCCACGACGGCGCCCTCGTCGCGATGGACCCGACTACCGGCGAGATCCTGACCTACGTCGGCAGCCGCGACTACTTCCGCGACGACATCCTCGGTCAGAACGACATGGCGCTGGCTTTCAACTCGCCCGGCTCCGCCATGAAGCCGTTCACCTACATAACGTCGTTCATGAAGCTCGGCTGGGGCCCCGGCACGCTCATCCTCGACACGCCGACCTGCTACCAGGACGGGGACAAGGAGTTCTGTCCGCGTAACCCGTCCGGCGACTACCACGGGCCTATATCGATACGCACGGCTCTCGGGAACTCACTCAACATACCGGCCTTCAAGACAATACAGGCAGCCGGCGTAAACGACGTGGTGAACACGGCGAAGAAGATGGGCATTACCGGCCTGGACGGCACCTATGGTCCTTCGTTCACCATCGGCGGCGTGGATGTCAGGCTGGTCGACATGGTCTACGGCTACAGCGTCTTCGCCGCCAACGGCGTGATGCGCGGCGTGCCGACGGTCGAGACGTTGCCCGAAGGCTACAGAGGGCTTGACCCGGTCTCGATCTTGAAGGTCGAGGACGCCAACGACAACGTCATCTACGACGCCGCCAACGAGCGACAGGACGTCGAGATCGTCCCGCCCGAATACACCTATCTCATCAGCAGCATCCTGAGCGACCCGCAGGCACAGTGCATCACGTTCGGCTGCGGCGGGCTCAGCGTCCCCGGGCAGCACGCGGCAATCAAGACCGGCACCAGCGAGCCGTACGAGAACAGCCGCGCTATCGGCGATACGTGGGCCATGACCTACACACCGAACCTGGTCGTCGGCGTGTGGGCCGGCAACGCCGACAACTCGCCGATGTACAACATTAGCAGCACCTCTATCTCCTGGCGCGCCGCGCGCGACTACATGGAAACGGCGCTGGAGGGCAAAGAAGCGCTGGACTTCGAGCAGCCCGAGGGCATCGAGAAAGCGAAGGTCTGCGTGCCCTCGGGGCTGCTGCCGAGCCAGTACTGCGGCAAGACGGTCGAAGACTTGTTCGTGAAGAACTCACTGCCCACGGAGAAGGACAACTGGTGGCAGCCGTTCAAGATCGACATCCGCACCGGTCTCCTCGCCACGGAGATGACGCCGCCCCAGTTCGTGCAGGAGCGGGTATACCTGGTCCTGCCGCCGGAGCTTACGGGCTTCGACAAGCAGGCGGCGCTGGAGTGGGCGGCGGCGCTGGGCGTGTCCCTCCCGCCGACGGAACGGAGCAACCCGAGAGGCCCGAGCGACCTGCCGGCGGTCATCAAGTCGCCGCCGGCCGGGGCGTCCGTCAACGGCGTCGTCACCGTCACGGGACGCGCGGTGTCGAACGATTTCGAATGGTTCCGCCTGGAATACGGCGCCGGCGCTTCCCCGACGCAATGGGTCGTGATCAACCAGGTGAACGCGCCCGTCACCGACGCGGCCCTGGGGATGTGGGATACGAGCGCGTTGCCGGCGGGCCAGTACACGCTGCGCCTGGTCGTGAAGGACCGGGCCCGCGGCGAGCTGGTGTCGCTGGCGACGATAACGGTCACGGCCAAGGTCACGCCGGCGCCGACGCCGACGCCGAAGAAGCAGACGACACCTACGGCCACGCCGACGAAGAAGCCGTAAGATGGACAGTGAATGACAGAGCACGATACGGGTTCCAGCGGCGAAGCGCCGCCTCCTGAGCAACCTGAGGAGCCTCCTCGTGACGGGCGACCAACAAGAAACGGTCTGGAGCGCTACGGGCGCTATCGCGTCCCGCGACGGCAGGAGCCGCTACGGCCCGACCTCCAGCTCTCGGAGATCCGGCGCGGACTGAAGCCGGGTTCCCGCTACGTTCGCATAACCCCCAGCAGCCAGCAGCCGCTCAAGCGGATGGCGCCGGCGCACCTTCAAGCGACAGCCGTGTTGCTGCGCCCTCAGAACCTCCTGGACTCGCTCTGGACCGGCCTCAGACGCGTGCTCGTCGGCACGCCCCTGACGTCGTCGCAGGCGATCCACGAGCGGTTGGACAAGGTGCGGGCGCTCGCTATCTTCTCCGCCGACGCTATCTCCTCCACGGCATACGCAACTCAGGAGATACTGCTGGTGCTCGTGCTGGCAGGATCGGGCGCCCTGGGCGCGTCTCTGCCCATTTCCGCCGCCATTGCCGCCCTGATCATCGTCGTCGCGTTCTCTTATCGTCAGACCGTGCGAGCTTATCCCAGCGGGGGCGGCTCCTACACCGTTGCGCGCGAGAACCTGGGTACTCTCGCCGGGCTGACAGCGGCAGCAGCGC
>JALHUB010000313.1 GCA_022865685.1 Dehalococcoidia bacterium
CGTCTTCGTGGCGACTTCCTTGAGGAGCTGCGCGCCCATGTTCTCGAAGGGGTCTTCGAGCTCGATGTCGCGGGCGATCGTGACGCCGTCGTTGGTGATCGTCGGAGCGCCGAACTTCTTGTCGAGGACCACGTTGCGTCCCTTGGGGCCGAGCGTGATCTTCACGGCGTCGGCGAGGGCGTCGATGCCGTCCTTGAGCGCCTGTCGTGCTTCCTGGTCGAACAGGAGTTGCTTAGCCATACGCTGCTCCTTTGAGGGTGTCTTGAGATGCAGGGCAGAGTTTAGCACTCTTCGGAGGAGAGTGCTGACACTATATCTTTAGCGAAGTCGGCCTCGAAATGCAAGTGGCGGTCGATTGTTGGAGGCGATCCGCTCTGCTAGAATGGGCGGCAATAAGGCAAGACGCCGAGGAGGTAGCACCGTGACAGCAGGTGTCATCGTCATCATAGTGGTCGTCGCCATAGTTGTGCTGATGGGCCTCATGTTGCTGGGCATCTACAACGGGCTCATCCGGGCGCGTGTGCGCACGCAGGAGGCGTGGTCGGGGATCGACGTGCAGCTCAAGAAGCGCGCAGACCTCGTGCCGAACCTCGTCGAGACGGTCCGCGGTTACGCGGCCCACGAGCGCGGCACGTTCGAAGCCGTCACCAACGCCCGTGCCATGCTCCAGAACGCGCAGGGGCCGGCCGAATCGGCGGCGGCGAACAATCAGCTCACGCAGGCGTTGCGGTCGCTGTTCGCCGTGGCGGAGGCCTACCCGCAGCTACGCGCCAGCGAGAACTTCATGGCCCTCCAGAGCCAGTTGTCGGACATCGAGGAGAAGATCGCCTACGCGCGCCAGTTCTACAACACCAACGTCAGCAATTTCAACCAGCGCATCCAGGTGATACCGAACGTATTCGTCGCCAACATGATGGGCATGAAGCCGTTCGAGTTCTTCGAGGCGGAAGAGGAGGCGCGCGAGGCGCCGCAGGTCAGCTTCCAGGCGCCGCAGCCTCCACAGCCGCCCGAGCCGCCACAGGCGCCTCAGGCTCCGACGCAGTAGGGTCGCATGGTCCAGGACAAGGTCCTCGTCTACGACCAGATAGGCGCGAACCGGCGGAACACCGTCCTGTTGCTTGCCGTATTCATCGTCATCGTCGGCGGGTTCCTCGTCGCCTTCGGCATCCTGCTGGGACTGCCGGCTCCTTACGCGCCGGTTCTCATCGTCCCGGCGATCCTCTACGCGCTGTTCAGCTACTATGCGTCGACGAGCGTCACCCTTGCGATCTCGCAGGCGCACGCGGTGACGAAGGAGGAGGAACCGGAGTACTACCGCACCGTCGAGAACCTGTGCATCGGCGCCGGCCTGCCGATGCCGAAGCTGTACATCATCGAAGACGGCTCGCCCAACGCCTTCGCGACGGGTCGCAACCCGAACAACGCCGTCGTCTGCGTGACGCGCGGCCTGCTTCAGAAGATGGACCACCTGGAGCTGGAGGGCGTGATTGCCCACGAGCTGTCGCACATCGGCAACTACGACATCCGGCTGATGACGCTGGTCGTGGTGCTGGTCGGCCTGGTGGCGCTACTGGCGGACTTCATGCTACGGCTGACGATCTGGGGCGCCGGCGCCCGCCCGGGCAACCGCGGTCGCAGCGGCGGCTCGGCGGTGATCGTCATCTATCTCATCGCGCTCGTCTTCGCGATCCTGGCGCCGATAGCGGCGCAGCTCATTCGCATGGCGTTGTCGCGGCAGCGGGAGTACCTGGCCGACGCGTCGGGGGCGCTGCTGACGCGCTATCCGGAGGGCCTGGCGCGGGCTCTGGAGAAGATCGCAGCGGACAAGGACCCACTGGAGGTGGCGAACAAGGCGACGGCGCACCTGTACATCTCGAGTCCGCTGATGGAGCACCAGAGCTTCCTCAACAACCTCTTC
>JALHUB010000314.1 GCA_022865685.1 Dehalococcoidia bacterium
AGTTCTCGTTGCGGATGCCGAAGCTGCAGAGGAAGAACCAGTAGACGGTCTGGATGGCGTGACGGAGTCGCTGGGCGTAGATGTCGAGGCCGCTTTCGGTGAGGGCAGCCTCCATCTCACCGGGTCGATAGAAGCGGATGTGCCCGCCCGGCGAGTGCCAGTAGCCCCAGGAGATTGTCCAGAAGACGATCTCCGGCCAGAAGTTGGGTACGCTGATAGCGATAAGGCCGCCCGGCTTGAGCACGCGCACGAGCTCGCGGATGCCGGCTGTGTCGTCGGGGATGTGCTCCAGCACCTCCGTGCAGACGATCTTGTCGAAGACGCCGTCGCGGAAAGGCATGTTCTGGGCGTCGACGGCCATGAGGTCGGGCCGGCCGACGATCTCTCGCGCGTGGGTCTGGTAGGCGAGCAGTTGTTGCGCCCGCCGGAGGTCGCTCACGCTGAGGTCGACGCCGACGGCGCGGCACTGCCAGTGGCAGACCTCGCTCGTGTGGCGGCCCTCGCCGCAGCCGACGTCGAGGACAAGGTCGCCCGACCGGATGGGCAGGTGGCGGTGGAAATCGACGCTGACGGTATTGTCCGGCGTGGCTCACTTCCTCCGTTCAGCGATCGCCCGTTCGTATACCTGGAGGACCTCCTCCGCGTTCCGGCGCCAGTTGAAGCGCTCGATGATGCTCTGGCGAGCGGCCTTGCCCAGCCGGTGCCGGAGATCGGCGTTTTCGAGGAGCATGCGGATCGCCTCGGCGAGCGCCGGCCCGTCGGCGGGCGGGACGAGCCAGCCGGTCTTGCCGTGGTCCATGACCTCGGGGAAGGCGGGCGCCGTCGTGGCGATGACGGCCTTCTCGCAGGCCATGGCCTCGGCGGCGGGCAGTCCGAACCCTTCGTACAGCGACGGGGAGACGAGGATTGAGGCGCGATTATACAGGTTCAGCAGCTCTTCATTCGACACGCGGCCGATGAAGGTGACCTGGGTGCTCAGTCCGTACTTGCGCACCAGCTCCGGCGCCAGCTTCAGGCTCTTCTTGTCGTTGTCGACGATGATGAGATGGAAGGGCACCTCCTGCTCCTTGAGGATGCGCAGGGCGTCGAACAGGTAGAGGGCGCCCTTGTTGCGGTCTTCAGAGTTGGTGTTGAAGAGGATGGTGTTCGGCACCTCAGGAACGTCGGGCAACGGGCGGAAGCGCTCGGCGTCGATGCCGTTGTAGACGCAGGTCATCAGCTCCCGCGGCACGTGGAACATGCGCTCGACGGCGCGGGTCGTGTTCTGGGATACGGTGATGATGCGGTCCATGCGACGGGCCGTGAACTCCTGCATGACCCAGGGGAACCACAGGTAGCGACGCGCCATCTCGTAGATGGAGCGCGCCTGCATGACGCTGTTGCGCAGGTCGACAGAGAGCGGGTGGTGGATCGTCGCAACGAGCGGCAAGCCGAGCGTCTTCAGGAAGAGAAGCGGGTAGCTGAGGGTCTGGTTGTCGTGGACGACGTCGAACCGCGTCTCCGGCGCAAGCTCCTTGATCTTGATGAAGGCGCGCATGCTGAAGGTGAGGAGCAGCGACGAGATGGCGATGCGCGTGGAGTAGAACTCGAAGAAGTTGACGGGATGGAAGTGCGAGAGCGGGTGTCGCTGGTGGAGGAACTCGCCGCGGTTGTGGTAGAGGCTCCAG
>JALHUB010000315.1 GCA_022865685.1 Dehalococcoidia bacterium
CGGAGACTACGTCATTGTCCACGTCGGCTTCGCGCTGAGCAAGATCGACGCCGACGAAGCGGGAAACGTCTTCGACATGCTGTGGACGCTGGGGGGGCCGTAGTGCGCTACCTCGACGAGTACCGCGACGGTGACGCCGCCCGCAAGCTCCTCGACGCGATTGCCAGCGCCGTCACGCAGCCCTGGACCATCATGGAAGTCTGCGGGAGCCAGACGCACTGCTTCCTCAAGTACGGCATCGACCGGATGCTGCCGGAGCATGTCGCGCTCATCCACGGACCGGGCGGCCCGGTCTGCGTGACGCCGGTCGAGATCATCGACCAGGCGATTGCCCTGGCATTGCGACCCGACGTCATCCTCGTCTCCTACGGTGACATGCTTCGCGTGCCGGGAAGCGCGAAGGACCTGTTGAGCGTCAAGGCGGAGGGCGGCGACGTGCGCATGGTCTACTCGCCGCTCGACGCGCTGAAGCTGGCGCGCGAGCATCCCGACAGGAAGGTCGTCTTCTTCGCCATCGGCTTTGAGACGACGGCGCCGGCCAATGCGATGGCTGCCGTCGTCGCTGAGAGAGAAGGCATCGATAACTTCTTCATGTTAACTTCGCACGTCCTCGTGCCGCCCGCCCTGGAAGCTATAGCCTCCGCGCCGGACAACCGGGTGCAGGGCTTCCTGGCGCCCGGACACGTTTGCACCGTCACCGGCTACGTCGACTACGAAAGGCTGGCAGAGAGGTACCGCATGCCGATCGTCGTCAGCGGTTTCGAGCCGCTCGACCTCCTCCAGGCGACGTACATGCTCGTCCAGCAGCTCGAAGCGGGACGGCACGAGGCCGAGAACCAGTACAGCCGCTCCGTCAAGCGCGAGGGCAATCCGCAGGCGCTGGCGATAATGGACAGCGTCTTCGAGGTCGTCGACCACGGCTGGCGCGGCATCGGCGTCATCCCCAGGAGCGGCCTGCGGCTAAAAGGCCCTTACGCCCGCTTCGACGCGACGCGCGCTTTCTCGCTGGACACTGTGGCGGCGCCGGCGACCGAGAGCGTGTGTATCGCCGGGCTCGTCCTGCGGGGAATTCGCAAGCCCGTCGATTGCCCGGCCTTCGGCAGCGACTGCACGCCGGAGCACTGCCTGGGCGCGCCGATGGTCTCGTCGGAGGGCGCCTGTGCCGCCTACTATCACTACGCTCGACAGGAGGCGGCGCGATGACCTTCTTCCCGGAATGCCCGCTGCCTCTCGACGAGTACCCCCGCGTGCTCCTGGCGCACGGCGGCGGCGGCCGCCTGACGCAGAACCTGATCGAGCGCGTGCTGCTGCCTTCGTTCGATAATCCGTTTCTGGCGCCCCTGCACGACGGCGCCCTGCTCGACGTCGACGGCGGGCGGCTCGCCTTCACGACCGATTCCTATGTCGTGCAGCCGCCTTTCTTCCCCGGCGGCGACATCGGCCGGCTGGCCGTCTTCGGCACCGCGAACGACCTGGCGATGTGCGGCGCGCGCCCCCTCTACCTGAGCTGCAGCCTGATCATCGAGGAGGGCCTGCCGATGGAGGACCTCTGGCGCGTCATCGTGTCGATGAAGGAGGCCGCGGTGGAGGCCGGCGTCCAGGTCGTCACCGGCGACAGCAAGGTCGTGGAGCGCGGCAAGGGCGACGGCGTCTTCATCAACACCGCCGGCATCGGCGCCGTCCTGTCGGGGCTCGACGTCGGCTCGCAGCGCGTGCAGCCCGGCGACGAGATCGTCCTCAGCGGTTCGCTCGGCCGCCACGGCATCGCTATAATGGCACTGCGCGAGGGGCTATCACTGGACGCCGCCATCGAAAGCGATTCGGCGCCGGTCTTCCCGTTGGTCGAAGCGCTGGTTGACGAGGGGATCGATATTCATATGTTGCGCGACCCGACGCGCGGCGGTGTGTCGTCGTCGCTCAACGAGATCGCCGGCAAGAGCGGCGCGGGAATAGTGATCGAGGAGAGTCGATTGCCCGTCGGGCCGGAGGTGCAGGGCGTGTGCGAGATCCTGGGCCTCGACCCCCTCTACGTCGCGAACGAGGGCAACTTCCTCGCGTTCGTGGGCGCAGGTCAGGGAGAACGCGCGGTGGAGGTGCTGCGAGGATACTCGCTAGGCCGCGAGGCGGTGGTGATCGGGCGCGCGGTTGAGGAACATCCCGGCGTCGTCATAATGAAGACCCTCATCGGGGGCGAGCGCATCGTCGACGTCATGAGCGGCGAGCAGCTTCCGAGAATATGTTAGAGAGGAGGGCGAAGTGAAACGAGAGGACTGGCGAGAGATACTGTCGCAGCGAGATTGGCGCAGGCTACTGCCCTACGCGCCCGTAGCCGCCGTCATCGTCGTCATCGTTGCCGCTCTTGGGACGGACCTGGCTTTCGGCGGGCCGAGCAAGCCGAAGGTCGACAACGCCGCGCCACCGCCGGAGGTCGCCCGGGCGACCATCGCTGCCGCTCCCGTCTCGCCGACGCCCTACGTCCCGCCGCCCACAGCGACGCCGACCGCCGCGCCGACGGCTCTGCCGGAGTTTATCGCCCAATCGCGTGACAAGACCCGCATGGACGACCTGGCGAAGATAGCCGGGGCCCTGGAGCAGTACCGCAAGCAGGAAGGCGAATACCCGTCGAATGGCGGCGCCATCCAGACGATGTGCACATACCAGGAGTTCGACGCCGGCTGCAAGCTCAAGGACGTGCTCGACCCCCTTCCTGAAGACCCGCTGGGTGACGCGGCGAAAAACGGCTACTGGTTTTCGTCGGATGGGAAGAGGTTCACGCTGATCGCGGCTGTGGACACGCCGGCCAACGCCACGCCGGACAAGTGTGAGCAGCGGTTCGCGCAGCATACGGCGAAGACCAACCTCTACTGCGTGAAGGGCTCGTCGTAGCGGGCAGCGCCGTCCTAGACCGATAGGATGTGCACGCTGGCGACGGCGTTCTCGCCGCGGATCATGCCCCCGCCGTTCTCGGTCAGCCCGACCCTCGCGTCCTTCACCTGACGCTCGCCGGCTTCTCCGCGCAACTGAAGGAAGACCTCGTAGATCTGCGCCGTGCCGGTGGCGCCTATCGGGTGGCCCTTGGAGATGAGGCCGCCGCTGGTGTTCACCGGCAACTTCCCGCCCAGCGAAGTGTGGCCGCTGTCGATTAGGCGTCCGCCCTCTCCGCGCGGGCAGAAGCCCATCTCCTCGTAGAGGAACAGCTCCGCCGGCGCCGTGGCGTCGTGCACCTCTGCCAGACTCACGTCGTTCGGGCCCAGGCCGGCCATCTCGTAGGCGGCAGCCCCGACGCGGTCGCCGATGCCAGGGTCGTCGGGCCCGTGGTCCTGGCCGGTCGTGAGCACGCTCGCCCTGACCCACAGTGGCTTCGTCGTCAGTTGTCGTGCCTTCTCCTCCGAGCAGAGGACGACGGCCGCGGCGCCGTCGCCGATGGGCGAGCACATGAGGCGCGTCAGC
>JALHUB010000316.1 GCA_022865685.1 Dehalococcoidia bacterium
CGCACTACGAACATGTTCTCGGGCGTCGACACGAAGGCGCCCATGGTGACGCTATCGCCGATGAAGACAACGGGCGGCACGGGTGTCGCGGTCGCTTCGGGCGTCGAAGTGGGCGACGGGGGCGTGCCGGTGGAACAACCGGGCGTCACCAGCAGCGCGCCGAGGACGACGAGGAGAATGAGGGACTGCCGCATGCCTCGCTCTTCGGCGTCGTCGAATCCGGCGCCGCGCGACGGTCGCCCGACGACGCGCAACAATCGTATTCTCGACTCCACTTCCGATCAACAGCGGCGAGAGACACCGGCCGGATTGCCATGTCAGTCGGGGCGCCTTCTCACGCTTTGCCCGAAGCGTTATGATGAGATCGACATGATAGTGCTTTGCTTCGGCAACCGCGCCATACCCGAGGACGCCACCGCCGTCGAACTGGGGCTTTCGCTCGACGTTCCCGGCATTACCTTCATCCCCAGCTCATCGCCCGAAGATATGATCGACTATCTCGAAGAGGACCTCTACGTGATGGACGTGGCAGAGGGGGTTGCGGAGGTGACGCTGATAACCGAACCGGAGCGCTTTCTGCCGCCGCCGCACGTCAGCGCCCACGACCTTGACCCCGCCGTCTTCCTGAAGCTCGTTCAGCAGCTCTACGGCGTCAGCGTCCCGGTCATCGCCCTGCCGATGGGCATCGACAGGCAGATCATACGCGAGCAGTTGCTGCGGCTCCTGACCGCTCTCCCCGATCGGATGCACTCCCGACGCGACGGCGCCTCGCCAACCTGACCGCGCCCGGGAACCGTGACGACGAATGTAGGGGAGGACTTCAGTCCTCCCGTCCGTGTGGTTGATCCTACCTTGACGGTCCCACGCCTCTAAGAACCGGCAACAACCGCGCCAGGTCCTCCTTGCTGTTCACGTTCCAGAAGCTGCGGCCCTCGGGGTCGAAACGCTCGATCTCGTCCTGCGCGACGTAACGCACCCGCACCTCCGGCAGGAAGTCGACGAAGCGCCGTCCGCCGGCATCCAGCAGTCGCTCGATGGCCGGGACGCAGGTGCGACGGTAGAACGCGTGCAGCGGCTCCTCGCGACCCTGCCATCGCGGCATCACGACGTCCCAGTCATCCGAGAGCAGTCCCGAGAGGTGGCGCAGCAACGGCAGGCTGAGGAGCGGCATGTCGCACGCGAGGGCGACGGCCTGTGGGCGGCTGGCCGCCAGGAGGCCGCTGTACAGCCCCCCCAGCGCGCCCGCTCCCTCGCGCACGTCCTCGACCAGCTTGAGCGGCAGCGCGCACCCGACCGGCGGGAAGGAGCCGCCGCGCGCAGCGACGACTACGACTTCCTGCGCGAGCGGCGACACGGCGTCGACGACGTGCTGTAGCAGCGAGCGGCCGCCGACCACCTCCGCCGCCTTGTCGCGGCCGAAGCGCCGGCTCAGCCCGCCGATGAGCACAATAGCGGACAAACCCTTGTCTTCAGTCATCTCGTCGCCATTATACCCCCGTAGGGGCAGGCCCCCGTGCCTGCCCTGGATGGACCCGTATCATCCGCTTAACCGTTCCGTATCCGTTGAGGGAATGAAAAGAAGGCCCGCCTCGCCGGACCGGCGAGACGGGCCAAAGCAGATGACCGGGAGAGTCTACAGCCCTTCGACGCGCAGGAAGTGGGCCGCGCAGGACAGGCAGGGGTCGTACGACCGGACTAGCGTCTCCAGACCGTCGACCAACTCCTCACGGGACTTGCCCAGAAGCTGCGGCAGATAGAGCTTGATTGCCTCTTCCATGCTGCGCAGGTTCTGCGCCGTCGGCGTGACGATGTTCGCCCGCTTGATGTGGCCGGTGGCGTCGAGCTCATACTCGTGCCAGAGCGTTCCTCGTGGCACCTCGATGGCGGCAATGCCCCAGCACTCCTTGAACGTTATGTCGACCAGCGGCTCCTGCTTCACCTTCAAGCGCCCCAGCATAGCGATCGACTGGTCGAAGGCGTCCAGCAGCTCAACGGCCTGGGCTAAATTGTTGTAGAAGGGGTTGTCCAAGTTCTGCATCAGTTGGCCGGCCTTAGCCATCTTCTTCGAATCCGGCGAGAGTTGTTCGAAGTTGTTGGCGACGCGGGGGAGCGCGCCCACCATGAAGGCGTGCCCCTCGCGGACGACGAAGTTGGCGGTCTGGTCCGGCTCGTGGTATTCCTGGACGAACTTGCCGAAGTCCTTCTGCGCGAACTCGTGGTCGGCGCCCTTTATCGATCCCTCCAGGCACACGTACTCCTTCTCGTTGTGCAGTGAGAAGTTCTCCGACGGATGCTTGAGCTCCGGATAGGGAAGACTGCTGAACAGCTCGACAGTCGCCACAGCGCCGGGCCGCAGCTCCTCAAGTCGCGCTCGCAGGCTGCCGATCGCTTCCTGCGACGGGAAGTGCAGCCAGCCGCCGACAGTCGCTGACTCCGGGTGCATGTCGCGGCCGCCGATACGGCGCACCATATCGTTGCCCAGCTTCATTATCGCCACGGCCATCTTGACCGCGTCGGGCTTGTCGGCGGCGATGGCGACGGCGTTGGGCGCGCCGAGGTAGTCGGGCAGGGCGAGGAAGTAGAGGTGCGCGGCATGGCTGCGGATCCGCTCGCCCAGCGTCAGGAGCACACGCAGGTCCTTGGTCTGCTGCGTCGACTGCACGCCGAGGGCGTTCTCCATCGCCTCAATTGCCGCGACCGTGTGGCCGCAGCTACAGATGCCGCAGATGCGCGCCGAGAGCCAGGACGCCTCGTTGTAGGCGCGGTGCACAAGCAACCCCTCGAAGTACCGGCTGCCCTCGATGCCGCGAAGGTGGACATCCTCCACCTTGCCGTCGGTGATCTTCAGGGTGAGGACGGCGTGGCCCTCAACCTTGGTCATCTCTTCCAGTGTGAGGCTTGTAGTCGTCATTAGATTTACCCCGCTGCAGTTTCTAGCGCAGGAATCTTCAGGCCGACGAAGGTACGCATCCGTTCGAGGATGAAGTCGCGCTTGAATCCCTTACCCTCTAGCATCTTCATGAAGGCGTCCAGGTTGGCATCGGCCGTCTGGCCGCGGCAGCCCCAGCACTCCAGGCCGGCGTTGACGCAGATGGCGAAGCAGCCGCCGGTCGTGATCGACCCGAGGCACGGCTTGTTGACTTCCAGCAGGCACATGTTGTTGTTTTTGCGACACTCGACGCAGACAGGCATCGTGTACAGCCGGTAGCCCTTGCCGATGACGAGGTTCTTGATGACCTCAAGGACCTCCCGGCGGTTCGGCGGGCAACCGGGGATGGTGGCGTCCACCTGAACATGGGCATCGATAGGCGTCACCTCGACGTCGGCGATATCTTCCGTCTTTTCGAACTGCAAGCGGGCGAGGTTCTCTTTGGGCGTCCACTTGCGATAGGCAGGAATGTTGCCGGTGTGAGCGCAGGTGCCCAGAGCCACCAGCACCTTCGTCCGCGCGCGAACCTCTTTCAGGAACTCCAGGTCGCGCGGCGACGCTACCATCCCCTCCATGAGCACTATGTCGAGTTCCGGCTTCTCCTCCGCCGGATCAGAGACGAAGCGGTATTCTAGCACGTCGACGAGGTTGAAAATGTCGAGCACTTCGTCTTCGTTGAAAGCAACGGAGAGCACGCAGCCGTTGCAGCCGGTGATGTCCAGGATGCCAACTTTCAGTTTCTCACTCACGGCGTGTGCTCCTTCAGTTCGTCCCAACGGAACACCGGCCCGTCCTTGCACGTAAACGTCGAGCCGATCATGCAGTGGCAGCAGGTGCCGGTCGCGCAGTACATCAGGCGCTCCTCCGACACGTAAACCTTGTCTTCGGGCATCCCCTTTTCAATCAGCGCTCTTCCTGACAGCTTCATCATGATCGGCGGGCCGCAGAGCATGGCGACCGTGTCGCCCTTCGGCAGCTCGGTTATCTTCACGAGGTCGGTAACGAATCCCTCGGTGGCATCGTAGCACGTGCCCTCTTTCAGCGTGTCCAGCGACACGAACAGGCTCATGCTCTCCTTCCACTCGTCGACGAAGTCCTCGAAGATCACCTCCTTCGAGTTCCGGTAGCCGACGAAGGCGTAAATCTCGTTGTACTTGTCCCTGTTCTTCCCCACGTAGTCGAACACGCCCTTGACGGAGGCGACGCCACAGCCGCCGGCAATGATGACCATGTTGCCACCCTCCGCCTCCTTCATCGGGTAGCCCTTGCCGTACGGGCCGCGGATGAAGACCGTGTCACCGGGCTTGCAGCGGCCGAGCGCGCGCGTCACCGTGCCGACTTCGCGGATGTGCAGCATCAGGTAGTCGCGGTCCCAGGAGGCGATGGAGATTGGGGCCTCGCCGATCCCCAACAGGGAAATCTGGACGAACTGGCCCGGTTCGTTCTTAAAGGGTATGTCCAGGACCAGGCGGAAGTTATCCGTTGTCTCCCGCAGGTTTTCCAGCACCTTTACGGGCTCTGGCAGGTATACGTTAGTGTTTGTCATTGCGCCACCATCCGGTTAACGATGCTTACCCAGTCGATGCGCGTGGGGCAGTTGGAGATGCAGCGACCGCAGCCGACGCACATCGTCACCCCGTAGCGCTCGCGGTAGTACTCGATCTGATGGTAGATGCGGAAGCGGAAGCGCTCGCTGCGCGGCTCGCGGAAGACGAAGCCGCCGGCGACGCG
>JALHUB010000317.1 GCA_022865685.1 Dehalococcoidia bacterium
CCCGCTGCCGCTGGAGCCACCAAACATGCCTGTGCCGAAGGCGATGGCCACCGCCACGGCGAGCACAACGACTGCCCCGACGACGGGCAGGGCCATGCCGTTCGAGAACTGGATCCCGCCGAAGAAGCGTCGCCAGAGACCACCGTTGCCTATGCCGGGCATGCGCGGCCCACCGCCCATGCCGCTTGAAGTGCTTATGCTTCCCGGCGCGGCGACGGGTATCGGCGGAGGAGGAGGCGGAGGAGCGGCCGCAGCGACGGCGGGCGCGGCAATCAGGGGCAGCGCCGCTGCCGCGGCAAGCAGGCGCGCGCGGGCTGCCTCGCTATCGACAGCAGACGGCGTGACCAGCGAAAAGGCGGCGAGCACCAGCAGCGGCGACGCCAGGCCGGCCGCCGTCGCTGTGCACATCGGGCAGGAGCGAGCATGCTTCTCCACCGCCTTGCGCACCTGCCCGCGCGTGGCGGCGATGGGCAGGCCCAGCATGGCGCGTCGCATCCCCTCGCAGTTGCGGCTGCCGCGCCTGCCGACGATCAGCGACGACAGCTCGGGCTCGGTCCTCTTGAGTAGCTTCGACAGTCTGGCCTTGACGGCGCGCTCGTTGGTCTTCAGGATGGCACCCAGGTCGGATTCACTGAGATTCTGGCGGAAGCGGAGGTCGAGCAGGACGTAGTCAGCCGGGTCCAGCCGCGACATCGTCTCCCATATCAGGCCGCCGGTCTCCTGCGCCGACGGGGCGCGCGTGGTGTCGGCGAGGCGCGCGACGTCGACCTGATGGAACAGCGGATTGCTGCCGATGGAGCTCGGATGGCGAAGCTTCAGACGCGGTTCGAGGGCGTCGAGGGCGGCGGAGAAGAGGCGGACGTCGAAAGAGCCGGCTGTCACCGGGGCGGCGAGCGCGTTTCGGAACGACTCCTCAGCGACGTGGGCGGCCGCGTCGGGCAGGCCGAGCACGCGCAGGGAGAAGTCGTAAACGCGGCTGAAATGCAGGTCGAACAGCTCTGCTGCTTTTTCGGCGTTAGCGCTGCTCATCCCTAGCGGCTCGCCATCCTCCGGCGTCATCGGGTATCCTTTCTCTTGAGCCGCTCCAACGAAAGACCTCTACATTGTAGTGTCTGACACTACTGGTTGTCCAAGATGCGCGCAAGCAGATTCCACGTGATGTGCTATCATTGGCTCAAGAGCAAGAAGGGAGGCTTGAAATGAAGGTCAAATGGCTCGGGCACGCGTGCTTTCTCCTCACCTCTGACGACGGGACGCGTGTGATCACCGATCCCTACAAGCCCGGCGCATTCGGGCTTGACTACCGCCCGCCGGCCGAGACCGCGGACATCGTCACGGTCAGTCACGAGCACGATGACCACAATAATGTCGCCGACGTCAAGGGCAACCCGAAGGTCGTGCGCGGGGCGGGCGTCCACAAGGTGAAAGGCGTCGAGTTCAAGGGCGTCGCGACGAGCCATGACCAGGCATCGGGGGCTCAGCGCGGGTCGAACGTCGTCTTCTGCTTCACGCTCGACGGCGTGCGCGTCTGCCATCTCGGCGACCTCGGCCACGAGCTGCCGGACAAGACGGTGAGCGAAATCGGGCCAGTCGACGTATTGTTGGTGCCGGTCGGCGGCAACTTCACCATCGATGCCGGCGCGGCCAACGGCGTCGTCGATGGCATACGGCCGAAGATCGTCATCCCTATGCATTTTCAGAACGCGCGCTGCCCCAACTTCCCCGTCGCGACCGTGGAGGGCTTCCAGAAGCTGCGACAGCGGGTGCGCGCCTCGAACGAGAGCGAGATCGAGATAAAGAAAGACAAGCTGCCGGAGGAGGCGGAGACGGTAATCCTGAAGCCGGCGCTCTAGCCCGGCTCCTTCGGCCGGCGTTCGCGGTTGAACCTGTTCATCGCCGCTTCGACACCCTGCTCCATGATGCAGGCGACAGCGGCGATGACCGTCTCCGTGGCCGCATCGAGGGCCCGTCGCTCATCCGGCGGCGGGTCGCTCAGCACGTAATCCGCTATCACCTCCGGGTCGTACGATGACTCGCCGGCGACGAGCGGCCGGCCGATGCCGACGCGGATGCGCGGAAAGGCGTCGACGCCCAGCTTCTGCGTTATCGACTTCAGCCCCTTGTGGCCGCCGTGGCTGCCTCGCGCCCGGACACGAACGACGCCGACCGGCAGGTCTAGGCTGTCGCAGATGACCAGCAAATGCCCCGGCAGAATACGGAAGCGTCGCACGAGGGCGGCCGCCGCTTCTCCACTGTTGTTGACGAAGGTGCGCGGCTTTGCCAGGGCGGCGTCCCTCCCCTCGATGTGGCCCTGTCCAACCGTCGCCAGCGAGGTGCGATTGTCCAGCGCTACGTTGTAGCTTCGGGCAAGGCGGTTGACGCACCAGAAGCCGACGTTGTGGCGGTTGTGGGCGTAGTCGCGGCCGGGGTTGCCGAGACCCATGATTAGCCACGTTCCGGCAGCGGTCTCGTCATCGACGGGGCGCAGCCGGTGCGCGCGGCGCCTGCCGGCGAGAAACGAGCGAAAGATTCGAGACGGCATGGGACGGCTACCTTCGTGCTCTGGAGGTCGCGCGGGCGTCGAGGACGGCGCGCGGTTTGCGGGTCGGGTCCGACTGCCTCTGCGCCGCCAGCTCTTGGGCCAGCAGACGGCGGAACTCCGCGACGGCTGCTTCCAGCGACTCCTCGCTTACCTTGGGATGGGCCCGCAGGAGGTCGTCGAACAGCGATGTCCCGGGTGGAGCGGGCGCCGAGAGCAACTCCCGCAGGAAGGCGACGAGTTCGTCGTCGAGGACGTGCGCCAGGCCGCGGAGGTCGCTTGCCTGCACGACCTGCAGGAACTGCTCGACCCTTTCGCCCTTCTGCTGCGTCAGGATCTGACGGATCGCCGCGCTGGAGAGTCGCTGCTGCTGCTGTCGGAGGGCGCGCTCCAGGCGACGCGAGACGTCGCGGGCGGCCCCGTCCGGAGGCTCGGCGGCGAGGGTAAGGCCGCACATCGGGCAGGCGGGTGCGTTCTGGAGACTGTCCGGCAAGGCCTCGTCGAGGGGGCAGCCCGCGAGGGCGCTTCTCACGTCCTGGTACTGCGCCAGCGCGTTCAGGCCGACCGGCTTGCCGAGCTGACCGATCGTGTTGAGACGGGTGAGGGTGCGCGCTGTCGCCTCCGACTCCTCGATCTGCTGGAGTAGACGGGCACAGCGCTCCCAGTAGCGGCGGTGGTGCTCCCGATAAGCGGCGGCGAAGCGCTTGCGAAAGTACTCGAACGTCGCGCGCATGCCGTCGAAGCGGTGTGGCTCGACGAAGAGCGCGGCGGGCGACAGTTGCTCGAGCGTCACGCGCCTGTCGATCGCGAGGTCGCCGGTCGAATCGGGGGTGACGGCGGCATCGAGGTAGGCGCGCATCTCCGCCAGCTCCAGGACCGAGTCGGGGTCACAGGCAAGGCAGCGGCAAAGGAAGACGGCCTCGGCGAAGGTCAGCGGCTCGACGAACAGGCGTCTCGCCTCGGCGAGGGCATTATCGACGCCGCCGGCGTCAACGACCCCGCGCACGTTCTCGACGACGCGGGAGAGGGCGGTGCCGTGCTCTTTGCCTCGCTGGAGCTTTGCGTCGGCCTGGTGCAACAGCTTTCGCAGGCCGGCCAGGAGCGCCTCGCCGTTCGCGGTCTCGACTGCCGGCGATGCGGGTGCGGCCAGGGCCGACGCCAGCGCCGCCAGGAAGCGGTCGCCCGCAACGTCACCCGTCTGCGGCGAGAGGAGCGCCTGCGCCAGCAGCTCCAGGCGCGGCGCGCCCTTCTGAGCGGGGAAGACGCGCTGTCCGGCGATGCCCGGCGAGGTCGCCGCCAGGATGCGCCCTTCGGCGTAGGATGCCATGTCGGCGGGGGAGAAGACGGGAAACGCGGGCCCAGCGGACCGTCCAGCGACGACGTATGGCGCCGGCGGCTCGCGGATGACAAGCGGTCTATCGATTCGCCGCGACGGTGCGCAGACGGCGACAGCGGGGGTCGACACGCGTGCCGACGGCGGCGCCGGCCGGCTGAGGATGACGATGAGGAAACAACTGTCTCCCTGCGGCCCGGTCTCGCCCAGCTCCGGCTGCCAGCGTTCGGTCAGCAGCACTTCGCCGCGTTGCGGACGGCCGCGCTCATCGGGGACGGTAAGCGTGAAGCGATGGGATTGCATCGTCTTCGTCCTCCGGGCTCTCCGGCGATTCTAGAACGTGATGACCGCGCGCGCCACCTCGCCCTTCTTCATCGAGTCGAACGCCTCGTTTATCGCTTCGAGGGGATAAGTCCGGGATATCAGCTCGTCGAGCTTTATCCTCTTCGCCAGGTACAGGTCCACGAGCATTGGGATGTCGTGGTGGATGCTGGCTGAGCCGTAAGCGCAACCGCGGAGGTTCTTGTCGTTGAACAGACTCATGGTGTCGACGGCGTACTTCGCGCCGAGCGGCGACAGGCCCACCATGACCGCCGTGCCGCCGCGGTCGAGCGAGTCGAAGGCCTGGCCGAGCACGTCGACGTCGCCGACGGCGTCGAATGCGAAGTCGGCGCCGCTGCCGGTAATCTCGTGCACTTTGAGGACCGGGTGCTCCCGGGCGGAGTTCACCAGGTGCGTGGCGCCGAACTGCTCCGCCAGCGCCAGTTTGTTATTGACCGTGTCGACGGCGATGATGGGCCAGGCACCCACGAGACTCGCGCCCTGCACGACGTTCAAGCCGACGCCGCCGCAGCCGAAGACCGCGACGCTCTTGCCCGGGGTCACGCGCGCCGTGTTGAGGACGGCGCCGACGCCGGTGACAACGGCGCAGCCGACGGTCGATAGCTTCTCGATAGGCGCGTCGTCGCGCACCTTCACGATCGATATCTCGGAGGCGACGGCGTATTCGGCGAAAGAGGAGATGCCGAGGAAGTGAAAGAGCAGCCGGCCGTCTCTGCGGAGCTTCAGGCGGCTGGTGCCGTCCTTCATCATGTGCGAGCCGGATGCCGCGCTGCAGAGGTAGGGCTTGCCGGCGGCGCAGTATCGACAGACGCCGCACGACGGCGTGACGGCGAAGACGACGTGGTCGCCGGGCTGAACGGAGGTGACGCCATCGCCGGTCTGTTCGACGACGCCGGCCGCTTCGTGCCCGAGGATGGACGGCGCGGGCCAGGGGAAGATGCCTTCGATGAAGTGGAGGTCGGAGCGGCAGAGGCCGGTCCCGGCGATCTTGACGAGGACCTCGCCCTTCTTCGGCGGTTCGATATCGACTTCTTCGATGGCGAGTGGCTGATTCGGGCCGTGGAAGACGGCAGCCTTCATGGAATCCCTCCCGTTGTCGCAGTCAGCGCCGGTTGCTGTGTTGGGTCGACGTCCATGACACGCACGCGACGACGGTGCGACGCGCGCTGATCACGCTCCCGTTGCGCGACTCGCGTTCGCTCGTCGCGCCGACGGCTTCGACGCCGAGACTGGAGAGTCTCGGCTACGTTAATCGCTACTCCTCCCCCGCGACGAATCGCCGGTAAGCCACGACCTTCGCGAATGCGGTCGCCGCCTGCTGGAAACCCGCGAAGGCCGGAATGCCCCGTTGAACGTACTTCTGCCGCTCCTCGGCGACGAACGCCTCCATGTGCCCTGGATGCATTATCGCCAGAAGCGGCTTGTTCGACTTCTCCTTGTGTGACGCCAGCATATCGGGGAGCCAGTCGACCGCCGTCTGCTCGCCGGGCATCCGGCGCGACATCATTCGCGGCGACACCTCGACCGCGATCGCGTCGATATGCTCGTCCTCGTCGAGGATTCGCAGCATGCGCGCCAGGTTCTCGGGCACCGCGCCGAAGCCCAGCGTGCCGCCGGCGTCGAGCGGGTTGCGAAAGCTGCCGCCGATGACGTTGAAGAATCGGCTGAGCTCTTCGTAGGAGCGCTGCGTCAGCAGCGGCACCTCCAGACCGGCGCGCTCGAAGGCGTCGGTGATGACGACCGACTGGCCGCCGGTCAGCGCCACGAGCCCCATGCGACGCCCCGTGCCGGGCCCGGCGAACAGCAGCGCCTTCATCACGTCGACCGTCTCGTCGAGGCTGTCGGTGGGGATGACGCCGCACTGCTTCACCAGCGCCTGCCAGGTCGTCGTCGACGTCGCGAGGCCGCCCGTGTGCGAGAACATGGCGCGCCGGCCGCCCTCCGAGAGGCCTCCCTTCCATACTACCACCGGCTTCAGCTGCGCCGTGCCACGAACGACTTCGAAGAAGCGCCGTCCGTCCTGCACGCCCTCCAGGTACATGCCGATGACCTTCGTCTC
>JALHUB010000318.1 GCA_022865685.1 Dehalococcoidia bacterium
CGCGGTGGTCGAGCCCGTCAGGCAGATCGCAGCCTTGTGCACCGCCCCGACACTGACGGTAGCGGTCGAGTCGATCGGGTTGCACCAGGTGGCGCCGGCGTCTTCGACCACGTCGAGCCAAAGCTGCGGGCCCGCTGCGGAGGACCTGCCCAGGCCCCCGGGCCGGAGAACAGCGAAGGCAACCGCCAGTCCAGCAACTGACACGATCAGGGAAGCCCAAACCCACCGTTTCATGCCCTCACCTCCTTGGGGTACGTCAGAAACTAGCCGATCTCGAGGCGGACGTAATCTTCTACTGTGGCGGGGTAAATGACATAATACATTACCCCGCAGACGGCATGCAATCCCTTTTGGTGCCTCTTTTCAGGGAGTCTGCGCGACCTGATCCGCGAGGGGGGTGAGCGGCGCGGGACATCTCATGCCGACGACGGGCCGGCAGTTGCGCCTCACATCAAGTATGATGCCATTGCCCGCGCCGCTCTGCTTGCCTTTCGCTATACTTGAGGTAGGAGTCGGTCTTGCCCGCCGTGCCGATGAGCGGACAACCGACGGTTGCTGGTTGCCTGCTGCGAAAAGCTAGCAAATAGAGGATATGATGCGACGCGTCAGGCAGACATCAGGGGAAACCCTCTACCAGCGCCGGCAACTCGCCTAAAGGCGCCGCCTCAACTGAGGTCGAAACATGTCTGGTCGCATTCTGGTGGGCACCTGCTCCTGGGCGGACAAGAGCCTCGTCGACTGCAACTGCTTCTACCCACCGCATGCCAGCACACCCGAGGCCCGGCTCCGCTTCTACTCCTCCCGCTTCCCGATCGTAGAGGTCGACAGCACCTACTACGGCCTCCCCACCGACACCAACGCCGCGCTCTGGGTCGAGCGCACACCACCGGAATTCGTCTTCGACGTCAAGGCATTCCGCCTGCTGACGCACCATCCAACGCCGCCGGAAACGCTGCCCAAAGACGTGCGCGAGGCGCTCGGCGACCTTGCGCGAGAAAAGCGTAACCTCTACTACCGCGACTTCCCGCCACAGATCCGCGACGACGTCTGGCGGCGCTTCGCCGATGCCCTCCTGCCCCTGGACAGCGCCGGCAAGCTGGGCATCGTCCTTTTCCAGTTCCCGCCCTGGTTCCTGCCTGGCCGTGACAGCAGCGCCCACATCCTCGAAGCGCAGGAGCGCCTGCCTCAGTACCGCGTCGCCGTCGAGTTCCGCAACAACCGCTGGCTATCCGACCGGAACCGCGAGCGCACAATCGACTTCATGCGCGGTCACAACATCCCCCTCGTTTGCGTCGACGAGCCGCAGGGATTCCCTTCCAGCGTCCCGCCGCTGCCCGAGGCGACAGCCGAAATCGCCGTCGTGCGCTTTCACGGTCGCAACCGCGAGATGTGGGAGCGCAGAGGAGCCACCACCGCCGACCGCTTCGACTACCTCTACTCCGAGGACGAGCTAAAGGATTGGGTCTCGCCAGTGGAACGCCTGGCGGCAGCGACGCGCGAAGTGCACGTCCTCATGAACAACTGCGTACGGGATAAGGCCGTCGTCAATGCCGGGCAAATGCGCGCCCCTCTGGGTGCGTAACGCGCCCGAAAGCGGAGCCCTGCGAGGCTACGTGATTCAGGGGGAAGGCGTGGTGGTGGCGCCAGAGCCGTTGACGTCGGTGCTCCCCGGCGCGGCCGTCGGTGTCGCCGTGGGCTCGGGCGTGGGCGTTGGCGGCGGTTCGATCTTGATGCTGTTGACGATGTGCATGACGATCGCCGCGTTCCCCGGGTAGAAGGATTCCAACTCGTACTCGCTTGCCTGCCACACAATAGAACCGTCCACCGTTCTGACCTTGTACTCGTGGAACAAGCCGTCGAAGTACTGCTCCCAGTACATATCGCCGGTGCGCGGGTTGATGATGATTATCGCCGTGGAGTCAGAGTTCGTTACGCGGAGCATGAACGGCGCCGTCGCCGTGTTGTCCGGTCCGATGCTCAGGCCCATAAAGCGCCAGCCGCTGCTCCCCGACGGCACCTGCACCGAGAACCGGTCGATCACCACCAGGACCCAGGAGACGCCGGCGTCGTTCTCGTTCTCCATGGGCGCGACGATGACGGCACCCGGGATCGGCGTGACCGCCGGCTCGGAAGGAACGGGGGTCGCTGGCTCGGCGTCCGCCGTGGGGGCCGGCTCCCCTTCGTCAGTGGGGGCGGCTGTGGGAGTGCTGGCTTCCGTTGGCGCTGCGGTGGCCGAAGGCCCGACGACCAAACCGCCTTCCTTTTCCTGGTCCTCTATTCGCACCTGTGCGGCCTTCAGGTAGACTTCCGTGGACACGTTCTTTGCCTGTTGAAGCGCGTCGGCGGCCCCTTCCTGAACGAGCGGCGCCGCATCCGAAAGCACCTCCATTTGCTTCTTCCCCAACTCCTCCACTTCCTCGGCGTCTTCCCCGTGCAACTGCGAATTGTCAAGGTGGTTGACGAGAGAGTCCGTCTGGCTGGCCAGGTCCTTGAGCGGACCTTCGCCGATGGTCCGTCCCTTGGCTGCCATCTTCTCGATCTCCGTCAGCCGCTCATGCGTGTACTCGATGTCGAGCTGCCGCCGGGAGCCCTCCCCGAAGGCAACGGTATAACGGATATCCTCTACCGTCCGCTTCACCGGGTACCGCCAATCGCCGGGCAGCGCATCGGCCGACGTTGTCACCGCGAAGCTGCCGAACCCCATGAAGACGACCGCTGCCGCCGCCGAGGCAAACTGGGCGACCCTGAATGCGGGGCGCCAGCGGTCCGGTTTCCTGTCCCGCACCATCTGCTGCGCCGCTGCCAGGAATCGCCGGCGCGCCGCCATCACGAATGACGGCCGCGGCTCGAATGACAGGGACTCCTGCAAGCGGGACCCCGTGACTTTCAAGAACCGCTCGCGGGACGAGGTGGCAAACTCGCGCCGCGGCTCTGCCGCCAGCACACTGCTCAGGAGCATCGCCGTCTGCAACATCCGTTCCAGGCGAGCTGCGTCGTCCGGGTACATGGCAAGGCATTCCTCCAGCGTGCGCTGCCCGCTGGAAAGTGCCTCCAGGCACTCGTTCAACCGCTCCTCAAATTCCTTGCTCAAATCGATCCCTCTGCTGACAGTTGTTTCGGCTCCGCCAGCAAGATCTTTTGCAGCCTCGTCACAGCCTTGTGCTGTAGCGCCTTCACGTTCCCCTGGCGCTTGCCGAGCACCTGCGCCGTCTCCGCTATCGACAGGCCAACGGCGAAGCGGAGAGCGATGACGTCTCTCTGCGCGTCGGGCAGTCTCTGCACCGCCTCCGCCACCTCACCCAGAATGAGCTGTGTCTCCACGATCGACGCCGGATCGTGCCTGCTGTCGGCCATCGTTTCCTGGAGCGCGTCGGCCTTCCGGTTCCCGTTCTTCCGGTAGTAACTCACGAGGTGGTTCCGCGCGATACGGAAAAGCCATGCCGAGAACGGCGCGCCTGTACGCTTATAGTCGGCAATCGCACCCAGCATCCGTAAGAAGATATCCTCCGTCGGGTCCTCCGCTTCGGCAACGTTGCCGAGCCGCGAAAGGACATATCGATAGACGCGCGGCAGATACCAATCATAGACCGCCGCCAGCGCCTGTTGATCGCCGGCCCTCGCCCGTTCAATCGTCCCGTCATCGATGTCTGATGGAGGGGACGCGGCGCCCGACCCGATCTCCAACTATCAACTCCTGTCCTGTAAGAATCGTTAATCATAAACATAACATAGAGGGTCGGGTACGTCCACGTGGAGCGGGTCGGCGAGACTCCCCACACCATCTACTAAAACGCATTCGACCCCGAAAAGTTAACGCCCGCGCGGAGCAATCTCGGATGATCTCCTCCCCTGCCGGCTCCGAGCAGCGCCAGCGCTGCCGCCTCGGATGGGTTCGGCCGCGACGGAATGAGCAAGCGGCTGCGGGTGCTGGTCATAGCGCGCGTGTGATGATACTATCTTCAACCAGATGACATAACCCGAGGTGACGCGGCATGAGAAGAAGGCAAATCGCAGTCCTGCTCGCTTTGGTTGCGCTTGGCAGCTTAGTCTCGCTGTCGCTGATCGCCTGCGGTGGCGACAGCTCCGGCAGCACGACTCCGGCGCCTACCGACATGACCAGAACCACGTGCAGGCCACCGCAGAACGCTGTGCCTGGCACGGCCATCGACGTTCCTCAAGGGCTAGCTGAGTACCGGTCGCCGGAGAGAGGCTATCGCGTCCAGTACCCCAGCGACTGGCAAGTGAAGCCGAACGCCGTGGCCGTCGGGAACATGACCGGAGACGCATTCTTCTCGGGCGACACAACGGGAAAGATCAATCCCAACGTGTCGGTCACTTGCGAGACAGTCCCAATCGGCACGACCTCCGGAGACTTCATCGACGCCAAACGGTCGGTGATTCTGAAACTGATCGGCAAACTCCCTGACATCGAAAAGATGATGACAGTAAACGGCGATGAGGCTGCCTCAGTGAAGTACGACCTGCAGGCCGTGCAAACGCCCGAGACTATCACGATGGAAAAGGTCGAGGTCTACTTCGCCGACGACATGGGCGGCTGGACCATCACCTTGACGGCGCCGAGGGGCACGATTGACACCTACCGGCCCGCTTTCGATTCCCTCGTGCAGTCCTACAGCAGACCCTAGGAGCGATCGACCACAAATCCGCCAAATAGAAGCGACGGCGCTGGTCTCACTCCAGCGCCGTCTTGCTGTCTAGTTGGCTGGATTTCAATCGGATGAGTTGGGCGCGCTTGCGTCCTCACACGGAAGCGGAGCGCCCCGCTCGCAGGCGTAGCACAAGCAATCCCAGTCCGGCTATCACGACCACCGCGAGCACGCCGATGACCACCCCTACCACCGCCAGCGAAAGACCGCCTCCGCCTGCCGCGACATCGAGTGTGCTGCCTTCGACGGCGGTGCTGATCTCCACAGGCATCCCCTTTGCATTGAGCTCCGCCGCCACAAGGCGGCCATCTTTGAGATCAAGCGCAGTCGTGCCGCCGCCGACAGGAGAGAATGTCACCGTCGCCAGGACACCGGACCCGCTGGCGCCCGCCTTACCTCCCGGGACCGACGGCGGTGGCCCAAGCGTCACGCAGTTGAAGTTCAGCACCTCCGGATTGCCCGTATCGAGCTTCGGCTCCAGACACTGCGGCTCTCGACCGGTGCTGCCCAGGAACGAACCCCCCTCGACGCTGACATACTTAAGTATTGAAGAGTCGTAGGAAAGGCTGAACTGGAAGGCAGCCAGGTTGGAGACATCGCCGGCGAGGATGTTCACCTGGAAGTCGGAGCCGCCCTTCTTCACCTGCTCGGTCGGTGGCTCTACGGACATCCGCGCTTGGTTCGTCTGGGCCAGGGCTACCCCAGCAACGGAGATAGATATGATTGCAGCGCCCAGCAACGATAGCCCAACTCCCGGGCGAATACCCCAAAACCTCTTCTTCATGCCGGAAGTGCCCCTTTCTTCGTAGTCTTCGTCAGTCCAAGACTAAGGCTCCAAGTATTATATCGGCGGGCAAACGGCGTCCTCAAGGCGCCCGCCCGCGAGGGGAATCCCCTCTCGCGTTTTCAGCCCTCAGTGGCTGTTTTGAAAACTGCCCCTCTCTACGGTACAGCATCCAGGTCACGATGAACCACCCCACGAAGGCAAGCGCAGCGATCAGTAGCCAAAGGCCGCCGCGAGAGGCACCCACGACCGAACCTGAGCCGGCGCCGGGCAATGCCTCCGCCGTGCCGGGCACCCGTTCCTCCGGCGCCACCTGCTTTGTCGGCCCCGGCGTTTTCCCGCTGGGCACCACGCCGCCCGCTGGAGCGGGTGTCGACGTAGCTGTCACTATCGGCATCGGCGTGGGAGTGCCGGCCTCCGGCGTCGGCGAATCGTGCGGAACAGGCGTCTTTGTGTGTGTCGCGTGAGGCCGCGGCGTAGCAGAGGGCGCCGGAGGCCCTGCTGTCGGCGAGGCGGTCGGCGTTGCAGACGGACCCGCCGCAGGCGTCGACGTAGCCGTCGCCGTCTCGCCTCCGGAAGGCGTATACGTGGCAGTCGGGCTCTCGGGCGTCGGCGTCGCCGTCTCGCCTCCGGAAGGCGTTGGTGTAGCCGTGGCGGGCGCGCCCGTCGCGGTCGCTGTGGCTGTTGGCGTCGGAGTAGGTTCGGGTTCTTCAGATCCTTCGCAAGTAGTGCCGTCGCGGCCGAAGACGAACTGCAAGTCCTTGATGTCGATGTCCTGGTCGGCTTTCTGAGGCTCAAGATCGAAGAACTGGTCATAAGGCTGAATCCCGAACGATGTCCCGTAGCGTCCGGACACTCCCTGGTCGTCGACAACGTTGACTTTGCAGTCGTAGTTCACGTCGCCCTCAAGCGCCCTCACCAGTATATCCGCGCTCCCTGTCGCATCTACTCGTATCGGCTGGCCCAACTCGTCGGCCAGCTCCGCGTCGCGGGCGCTGTTGAGAATCGTCAGCGAGATGCCGTTTCGAAGAGTCGGGCGCAGTTTCAGGTCCGGGTTAGGTTCCACATCCAGATAGGCAAGGACTCCGGAGCCGTGAGGGCCGGGCTCGCTGCCGCTGGACACGCAACCGAAGCGAATCCAGCTCTCCCCCGCCAGTGTCAAACAATGCATGTCCCGACCGGTGCTGCCGAGGAATGGCCCCTCCCTGACGCTGACATTGACCACCTGTCTGCTGTAATAGATGAGGAACTCGAAGCTCCCTAAGCCAGTTCCGCTGGGGATGCCGGATACCTCCTGGTTAATCGTAAGATGGCCCCGGCCTTCGCCCTCGCAGCTTCCGCCGTCCTCATTGCAGAGCCAGAGGTTGGCGTTTTGCGGATTCTGGAACACGACCACGGGGTCCGCCGCTCCGGCGAGAGATGGCTCTGGGGGAAGGCCCGCCGTTCCCGTCAGAACGGCAGCGGCCACGAGCAAGCCGGTCTGTGTGCCGGGGCCGGCAAACTCCGCGCCCGAAATCGATGTGAAGGTCTCCGTTGGCGTCGGCGTGTCGGTCTCCGTTGGTGTGGGCGTGTCGGTCTCCGTTGGGGTAGGCGTGAACGTCTCCGTCGGCGTTGGCGTAACAGTGTCCGCCGGTGTCGGTGTAGGCGTGTAAACCTCCGTTGGGGTAGGCGTGAACGTCTCCGTCGGCGTCGGCGTGGCAGTGTCCGTCGGTGTCGGTGTAGGCGCGTAAACCTCCGTTGGGGTAGGCGTGAACGTCTCTGTCGGCGTCGGCGCGTAGATCTCCGTCGGTGTCGGCGTGAACGTCTCTGTCGGTGTCGGCGTGTAGGTCTCTGTTGGGGTAGGCGTGAACGTCTCTGTCGGCGTCGGCGTAGCAGTGGCCGTCGGTGTGCGTGTGGCGGTGGCTGTCGCCGTCGGCGTGGCCACGGATACTGAGCCGCTCGCTTTGGCGGCGGTGATTGACTCACCCAGGGGATCGGCCAGCCCAACGTCGTCCAGTTCAAGGTTGGTCCTTCCGGGGAAGGGCACGGGGTCCGCCGCCCGGAACACGATCTCCGCAAGTTGCCCGGAGCCGCTCGGCCCCGGGATTCCCGGGCCAGTAGTCACGCAACCGAAGCGGAGAATCCAGCCGTCCGCCAGCGGAGGAGGGCAGGAAACGGAACGACCCGTGCTCCCCAGAAACGACAGGTTGCTCACGCTATCGAAACTGATGATGTTGGGGTTATCGATCAGCGTGAAATCATATGCGCCCAAATTGGCGACATTCTGCACGACGACATCGACCGTGAAGTATTCGCCGGGAGCGACCTGTTGCGACGGCGGATCGATCCAAACGGCTGTCGTGCCGGGCGCGAAGGTCGCAGTCGGCGTGGGAGTCACCGGCGGCCCCAGCGTCGGGGTCTCGGTTGGCGTAGGACTTGGCCCCGGCGTGCCCGTGCTTGTCGGCTCAGGCGTGTCCGTCGGCTCCGGCGCCGGGCCGATTGTGACGGACCCGTCCTGTGTCACGGCTGGTATCGGATGTGCCATCAAGTCGACCAGGATGGCCTCTTCCAGGGTTATGTCTACCGGCGTCGTTGTGGAATAGAGGGGAACGAAGACGATTGTTGCCAGGACGCCGCTGCCATCGGCCCCGGCCGGTTCCGGCCCCAGGGTAACGCACACCATGCGCACCCTTCCCCCCGACCCATCGACCGACGGGCATTGTGAAGCCCGACCGCTGCTCTTGAGGAAAGGCCCCTCTTGGGCGCCGACGTACTGCAAGACCGACGGATCGAAACCGACGCTGAACTCAAAGGCGCCCAAGTTCTCCACGTTGTCGACCGCGACGTCCACCGTGAACGGCACGCCTACGTAAACCTCCTGCGATGCGGGAGCGATCCTGACGGTAGCAGGCCCCGGGACGGGCGTAGACGTTGGGGTTGGCCCGGGCGTCGGTGTCGGGCTAGGCGTCCACGTCGGCCGTGGCGTGCGCGTTGAAGTCGGCGTCGGGCTCGGCCCCGGCGTGAACGTCGGCGTCGGGAGTGACGTTTCCGTCGCTGTAGGGGTCAAAGACGGTGTCGGCGAAGGGCCTTCCGTCGGCGTCGGCCCCGGCACCACGACAACGGAGGCGCCGATGGGATCGTCCATCGACAGCACATGGGCCTGAGTATCGACCAATATAAGATTATTCAACGCCAGGTCACCAATGCCTTCGCGCTGGGCCGAAAAGGTGACCGTCGCCAGCAGCCCGTCGCCGTTAGGACCGGACGGTGATGATCCCAGAGTCACGCAGACAAGCCGCACCTCGTTTCCCACGAGGTTCGGCCCGTTGCACTGGACCTGGCGGCCTGTGCTCCCCAGGAAGGGCCCGTTCGCCGCGCTGACGTAGGACATAATCAATGGATCGAACTGAAGGCTAAACTGGTAGGAGCCGAGGTTCGTCACGTTATAGGCAATGATCGCGACGCCGAACTCGCTGCCGCGTTCAACGACCTGGCCCGACGGCTGTATGCAGACCACCGTGCCGGACGAGTCGCCGCAAGGAGGAAGGGGCGTCGGCGTAAGCGTCGGCGTGGGAGTCTCAGTCGGAGGTCCAGGCGTGGCGACAGCGACGGTCACGGAACCGTTCTCAGGAAATGCGAGAATATCCTCGCCCAAGGGGTCGCTGAGGCTGACCATCACCAGATCGAGCGGACTCACGCCCTCGGCGACAGCGTTGAAAGTCAGCTCCGCCAATTGCCCCGAGCCGGTTGCGCCCGGCGCCGTGCCGATGCTCGCGCAGCCGAATCGTACGGTGCCGGCTTCGATGTCGATAATGGCCCCCGGGCAGATCACCTGCCGGCCCGTGCTGCCCAGGAAGTCCCCTCTCGCTACGCTTTGATACGTTACGACGTTCGGGTCATATTGGACCGTGAACTCGAAGGAGCCCAGGTTCACCACGTCGTCCACCATCACGCGGACAGTGAACTGGTTTCCCGTGCTGACCTGCTGCCCAGAGGGATCGATCCGGACAACGGTCTGCTGGGCATAGCCGGGCGTGAGGTTGGCACGAACAGCGAGGGCCGCCACGGCCGCGACCAGCGCCAGAGCGCCGAAGATGGCGTAGTGCCGAGCCTTCACGGAATCATGACCCCCAGTGATCTAGTCGGTCGAGTCAGCAACCTTCTCCAATTCTGGGGTCGACGGGTCCGGGTAGGCTCCCTCCTTCCGCGAACGCGTGAGCCACTAGCTTACCATAATGTGAACGACAACCGCAGCGTCCTCGCAGCGTAGTGCGTGGATCTGTCCGATCTTGTAAGGCGTGCGAAGCGCATCTGGTCGCGACCCTTCCTATATATAACGCGATTTCCCGCGAACTGTTATGAAGCGATTCGGCTTGCGTTAAATCTTATGCCGAACCATGGTGGCAGTTCCGGCGAAAGTCTCTCCGCTGGAGAGGCCGCCTTCCCAAATGACGAACCCCGCAGACGCCGTGGAAGAGAACCTGGCCACGGATATCTTCGACGATTTTCGGACGCGGACTTGACAAAACCGGAAAACAGTGCTACAACGCATTTACCTGACTGGTGGCTTAGTATCCCCCGCCCTGACGCTCAACTATGCAACTGGGCAAGTGAATGCCCTGAGGCCGAGAGAGGTATTGCATATCTCTCCGCGTCGTGCGTGAGTCTCGCCGCCGTCGCGACGGTAATTCGCCGACAGTCGGCTGGATAGGACAGCCGCCCCCGAGCGGCCCGGGATATGTGTTCAACAAACCTCAGCTAGGTGGGCCGTCTCCCGCTCTACGGGGTGAAAGAAAGGAGGGAGGGCAGAGACAAGAAACCGAACCATTACCGGAAAACCCCGCCTACTCATGCCCAATGACCAATGGTAGGAGGTAACGGCTAAAAATGAAGCGTTTGTTACTGCTAACTCTTGCGGCCGCCGTCGCCATGTCCCTCGTGGCGGTTATGGGCGTCCGCTCCCATGGTAGCTCCGGAGGCACAGCCTCCGCGGCTGTCGTACAACTCGCCTTGGACCTGGTGTTGAACGACGGACCCGACGCCGACACGACCCCCGGGTGGTGCGAAATCATTGACGCCACCGATACCGTCAACGTCGGGGCGGTGCACAAGGCTGCGATCTGCCTGCTGGGCTCGACCACCGCGATGAAGAACATGGACATCGTTGTCAACTTCAACACCGCTTTCGACACCTGCACCAATACCGGCCAGACCGGTTCCGGACTCGATGCCAACCCTGACTTCGTAGGGCTGGGAACCGGCTTCGACTGCAGCCTCAGTGGTCTGAAGTACCCGTACTGCAAGGAAAACAACAACGAAACTCCCCCTGTGATGACCTCTGAGGCCTTCATAACCTGCGGCACCACCGTCGACCCGGCGGATCTTACCGGGCCCGAGCCCCTTGCCGTCATCACCTGGACGGCAACGGCTGTCGGCGCCGACGTCCTGACGTTTGGGACCGCGAGTGTGTCTGACAAACTCTTTAAC
>JALHUB010000319.1 GCA_022865685.1 Dehalococcoidia bacterium
GCGTGCACGGCAATGCCGCCCTGCGCGTGGACGAATTCGACCCACCTGGCCAGGTTCTCCGGCTGCTTCGTGCCGTAGCCGTCCGGGTTCGCCTCCGAGGGCCACACCTCCTCGGGGCACGTCTCCGCGTCAGCGTCGACGAAGGGACTGGCCGCCAGGTAGGCCAGGATGTGATCGCGATTGAGCAGCCCCTCGTTGCCGGTCATCTCAAAGCCGGGAAGCACGAGGAATGAAGCGTCGGAGGCCGCCTTTGTGTCCGCGACCAGGGAGTCCCATTTCTCGCGCGTCAGCTCGCTGCAGTGATCGGTGACGATGACGGCGCTGAGGCCGCGACTCTGCGCCGTGGCCTTGATCTGCGCCACGTCGCCGGTCCCGTCGGAGCGGACGGAGTGCATGTGCCCGTCTAGGTAGATAAGCATGTAGGGCTCCTTGGGAGGTGTCTCGCGGTTGGAGTCCGATGAGCAAGCGACTACCGCCAGCGCCAGCCCGACCTGTGCGATCGCGGCAAGAATCGACAGCGTCTTCGTCCCGATTTCCACTTTCCATGCTCCCTTCACACCAGGCCGGGTCTACACCGGAGAACGCGACGGCGCTATTATAGGCCACATCGGTCGACAGCGCAGGGCGCAGCCGGAGGAGGAGCCAGATGATAGCAGGTAGACGAGCATACTTCGTCGTGATCGTTGCGGCGACGCTGGCCGGGGCCCTGATGGTCGGCTGCGGCGACGATGGCGCATCGAAGGGCGACGGCGGCGCAAAGACGGCACGCAGCGTCATCCTTCTCATCGGCGACGGCATGGGAGAAGCCCACCGGACGGCCGCCCGCCTCTACTCCGTCGGTCGCGACGGGCAACTGGCGATGGACACGCTGCCCGTGGCCGGCATGGCCCGCACGTGGTCGACGGAAAGCGTCGTCACGGATTCGGCGGCCGCGGGCACGGCGCTCGCGACCGGCGTCAAGACCTACAACAAGGCGATTGCCGTAGACCCCGATGGCAAGCCGGTGCCGACGGTCCTCGAAAAGGCGAAGGAGGCAGGAAAGTCGACGGGACTGGTGACCAACGTCTGGCTGCCACATGCCACGCCGGCATCGTTCGCCGCCCACAACGCGGACCGCGACGACTACCTCGGCATAGCGCTGGACATGTTCGACCACAACGTCGACGTGCTATTCGGCGGCGGAGAGGACTACTTCCTGCCACAGGGAACAGCGGGCTGCTTCCCGGATGACGGGGACCGCACCGACGGCCGCAATCTCATAGACGAGGCGGTCGCAAAGGGCTATGGGCACGTCTGCACGGAGGCCGACCTCAGCGGCGTCGATCCGTCGAACACGGACAGGCTGCTGTGAACCTTCGCGGACTATAACATGGCCAGGCCTTACGCCCCGAGTCTGGCGGAGATGACGGACAAGGCAATCGCCATCCTGGACAAGAACTCGAGCGGCTTCTTCCTGATGGTGGAGGGCGGCCAGATCGACCAGGCGGCTCACGTCAACAACGCGCTGGGAACTCTCGGTGACGTCGCCGGCTTCGACGAGGCAGTGGAGGTCGCACTCGAATACCAGGCGCAGCACTCGGAGACGCTGGTGATCGTCACCGCCGACCACGCTACCGGCGGCCTGACGATCGAGGACGCGCCCCAGGACGGCGCCTGCCCTGACCCCAACGCCGGCGACCCGCGGGAGTGCGGGACTCTTCTCCATGAGGACGGGCCTTTCTCTGAGAATCCGGGCGCGCAGTTCTGGGTCGACTGGACCAGCACCAACCACACGGCTGACGACGTGCCGGTGATGGCCGTTGGTCCCGGCTCGGCCGCTCTCGCCGGCACGTATGAGAACACGCACGTCTTCGAGGCAATGCGCGACGCCCTGGGACTTGCGCATTAGCCCTTCGTCGCGTGTTATCCTTCCCTCAATGATGGGCCTGTAGTCACTCCTCGCACGGGAGAATAGACGGAAATGCCCTCCGCCGGCCTGGCGCCTCCTGACCGTGAAGAATGGGCGAGCCTTTACACGGCCTTCGCCATACTACGCAAGGAAACCGACCGCGCGCTGTCGCCCTGGCGGCTGACGGTCCCGCAGGCCTCGGTGCTGGCGCTCCTCGCCGAGGCGGGGCGGCCTCTGCCGGTAAGCAGGCTGGCCCGCCTGTTGCTGCAAGAAAGCCCCAGCGTCACCAGCCTCGTCGACCGCATGTGCGACAGCGGCCTGGTTGAGCGCGACAAGGACAGCCGAGACCGCCGCATTGTTCTCGTCAAGCTCACCGGCAAAGGCCGTCGAATGCACGATACGCTCAGGGCAACGGCGGCAGCCTTCAACGACGAGCTGTTCGGCGTGCTTTCGGCCGACGAGAGGACGACCCTCAAGGAACTGCTCCAGAAGCTGGCTTACCGCAACATCCAGCGTATCCGCTGACGGCCCATGATGCCGCCCGGCCGGGCCTGCCCCGGCGCTTTCGCATAGAATGCGAGCGAATGCTTGTCCCAGCGGCGCCGGGCGCACTAAAATGGGCACCATCGTAAGTTTCGGGGGCGCGACTAGGAGGTCGTGGCTCATGTCAGCCAGCACAAGGAGGAGATCCATGCATCGACGAAGATGGTTCCACCTGGTCTCAATCGTGGCGGCGGTTGCCGCAGTGCTCGTTCTTTTCGCTGCGTGTGGAGGCGACGAAAAAGAGGAGTCGAAGAGCACTCCCGCCGGCTCGGCCACCAAGGCCACTGCGAAAGCTCCGGAGCTCGAGGACGGCGTGCTCAACGTCGGATCCGACATCGCCTACGCGCCCATCGAGTTCTTCGAGGAAGGGACGCAAAACCCGCAGGGCCTGGACATCGACCTGGCCAAGGCCTTGGCCGACGAGCTCGGGGTGAGCGCAGAGTTCACCAACACCGGCTTCGACGGAATCATCGGCTCCCTCGAGACCGAGCGCTTCGACATCCTGATGTCCGCCATGACGGTGACAGCGGAGCGCCAGAAGGAGATCGACTTCATCCCTTACTTCGACGCTGGCACCGACATCCTGGTGGCCGAAGGGAACCCGAAGAACGTCAAGAGCATCGAAGACCTTTCGGGGCTAACCGTCGGCGTGCAGATCGCGACGATTCAGGTCGACCAGTTGCAGGCGGCCAACGACGCGCTCAAGGCGGCGAACAAGCCGGAGATCAACGTCCTCACGTTTGACCAAAACCCTCTGGCGGTGGAGCAGCTCATCAACGGCCGGGCCGACGCTGTGATAGCTGACTCACCCGTGGTAGCCAATGACGCCCGCCTTTCGGAAGGCAAGCTGGAGCCGCTGGGCTTGGCCGTCGAGGCTGCCCCTTACGGGATCGGTGTCCGCAAGGGGTCTTCCGAGCTGAAGGCGGCTATCGAGGAAGCTCTCCAGAAGTTGATTGCCAATGGAAAGTACAAGGCGATCCTGATAGTGTGGGGTCTCGAGGGCGGCGCCATAGACTA
>JALHUB010000320.1 GCA_022865685.1 Dehalococcoidia bacterium
ACCCAGAAAGGATCGAGGCGATCGAGTCCATTCATCTGGAGATCGAGATATACCGCAAATATTCAAGTTACTACGGTAACGTGTTCTATCTGATGCAACGATCCCGAGATTGACAGCAGATGCGGGCTACCGTACAATTCTCCTGTTTTCCAGAAGCCTATCGAGGAGCGCCCATCGTGAAAAAGGACCTCATGGATATCCTGGCCTGCCCCATGTGCAAGGGGGACCTCGAGCTCAATGTCGACAAGGAAGATGGCGACGAAGTCATCGAGGGCAGCCTCTATTGCGCCAGGTGCGACGAGCGCTACCCCATTAGCGACAGCATACCTAATCTCCTCCCGCCGGAGCTGCGCAAGAACCAGAGCTAGTCACCGGCGTCTCGCGGGGAGTCTGCGGAGGTAATGAGGACTATGGACAAGTCACAGATGTTTGGACTGCTGATTATCGTCGGCGCAATGGCCGAGATGGCCATCTTCCTCTTCGGCGTCGTGCGGCGCAGCTAGCTTGCCCTGGCCGTGCCCTTGCTGTTCGCCCTCGGTGCGGTCAACTTGCTCGCCGTATGGGTGGGCTGGACGATGCTAACGACCGAGCCGGAGATAATGGACAACCAGGAGCTGGAGGAGATGGCCGAGATCTAGAGCGGCCGTCTCTCGGCACGCAGCGAGAGCCGCCTCTCTGGGCGGCTCTTTCCGTGCCCGCGACATCCCGCCTTTTTCTTGACCAGCGGCTTCAGTATCGCGTGAATTCCCGAATCGGGAGGACTGAAGTCCTCCCCTACATTCGCCCGCGACGCTAGGTCCTCTCCCAGCCCGGCGGCTCCAACCTCGTCACACCCGCAAGCTCCGGCTCGTCCAGCGACGCCAGCATCTCACCGATGGTCCGGCCGAGCACCGGATGCCGCACATCCGCCGCTATCTCCGCCAGCGGCACGAGGACAAACGCCCGCTCCGCCAGCCTCAGATGCGGCACGCCGAGCCTGTCCGTCTCGACGACGCGCTCCCCATAGAGGAGGACATCGAGGTCGACCGGACGCGCTGCCCAATGCGGCGCGGGGCGTCTGCCGATCTCGAACTCGACCCTCTCCAGGTAATCGAGCAGCGCTTCCGGCGAGAGCCCAGTCGCGATCCGGCAGACGGCGTTATAGAAGCTCGGCTGGTCTTGACTCGCCTCGGGCGAGCCGTTGCTCCCGACCGGCACCGTCTCATAGAGCGACGACACGGCATCAACGCGCGCCAGCGACGACATGTAGCGCAGCGCCATGCGCAGGTTAGCGGCCCGATTCCCCAGGTTCGCCCCGAGACCCAGGTACACCGCCTCTTCGTCCGCGCTCACATCGCCTCCTCCGGCCGCCAGCCGCGCACGACGGCATCGGCAACACGGCACACTTGCAACATTTCCTTCACGTCGTGGACGCGCACGATGTCGGCGCCGTTGGCGATGGCGAGCGCCACGCTCGCCGCAGTGCCCAAGAGCCGCTCTTCGACGGGAAGGCCAAGCACGGCCCCGATCGTCGACTTGCGTGACGTGCCGACGAGGAGAGGCAGCCCCAGCGCCTTCAGCTCGCCCAGGCGCCGCAGCATCTCCAGGTTGTGCTCTTCTTTCCAGCCGAAACCGAAGCCCGGGTCGATGATCAGTCTCTCTCGCGGCACGCCCGCCGCCGTAGCGAGGGCAATGCTCGCCTCCAGCCCGTCCCGTATGTCACCGATAACGTCGTGGAAGGGGTGCCCGCGCTGGTTGTGCATCACCACCGCCGGCACCCCGAAGCGCGCAACGACGCCGGCCATCTCCGCGTCACACCTGAGGCCCCAGACGTCGTTCACCATGACCGCGCCCGCCTCCAGGGCCGCGCTCGCCACCTCCGCCTTCGACGTGTCGAGGCTGATCGGCGTCATTGTCTGCCGCGCCAGGCGCTCGACGACCGGCAGGACGCGTCGCATCTGCTCCGCTGCGTCGACCTCCTCCGCGCCCGGCCGTGTCGACTCGCCGCCGACGTCGAGAATGTCCGCCCCCTCCGCCTCGAAACGCAGCCCCTGCGCGACCGCCGCCTCGATGTCCGTCCCCAGGCCGTCGCCCGAAAACGAGTCCGGCGTCACGTTGATGACCCCCATGACGAAGGTGCGCGTGCCCCAGACGAACTCGCGCTTGCCGATTGTGAGCGGTGCCGGTACGTTCATCGAATCCCTCCCGTGCGGCGCATTCTAGCAGTCGAGCCTCAGCGTCGACAAGGAAGCGGTGTGGCCCGACCGAGCGAGAGCAACTAGACTGGAGGTTGAAGCTAGCTCGAGGGGGAGAGTTGGAAGACCATTCGACCCAGAGATCACTTGTCATCTACACGTCGGCGGCGCACGC
>JALHUB010000321.1 GCA_022865685.1 Dehalococcoidia bacterium
ACGACCTACGCGATCACTGTTCGACGAGCGGGCGCGGGTGACGGAGTGCGCGTCGTCGTGGACGGCGTTGAACAGGACGAGGGGTCGATCCGGCTGGTCGACGACCGCCGGCCGCACACGGTCGAGGTCGAGATCGGCCGAGCCGACGACGTCAGCCCCGCCATCGTGGAGCCTCCGCCCGCGAGCAGCCCGCCGCCCCGATAGCCTGGTCGGATACGTTCGAGAGGACGGAATAACCATGGAAACTCAGATGCGCCGCCTGAGGATAGTCATTGTGGTCGCAGCGCTCGCCGTCCTTGCGGTCGCCGCCAGCCTCACGCTGACCGGATGCGGCGACGAAGGGGCGATGAGAGAGGCGGCACCGACGGTTGCGCCGACTGTGGAGACCAGCCAGCCGTCTCCGATGCCGCCGCAAACCCGGCAATGGAGCTTCCGCGGACAGCGCGGCATAACCGTCGCTTTCCCGCCGGCCGACCTTGCCCTGTACCGGTCCCTTATCCCCGCGCCCTTTGAGATGCCCGACACGCCGATGGTGGCAGTGGCAGTCGTCTTCTACTACGACGTCACTTTGCCGCTCACCCCCTATCGCGAGGGTTACGTCGTGTTGCAGTGTCAGTACCAGGGACGCACCGGCTGGTACGTCCTCACGATGCCTGTGGACGATGAGACGGCGAACGCGGGCGGGCGCTCCCTCGGCTTCTCCAAGTATGTCGCGGATGAGATCGACCTGGCGGAGGGAGACGGTGTCTGGAGCGGTCGAGTCGTCTATCAGGGGCGCAGCGTGATGCAGGTGACTTTCACGCCGCAGGCAGGAAGCGAGCCTGTGACAAACAGCAGCGGTGAGCCGGGCGCACCCGTCTTCCTCTTGGTCCCGCCCGGCGAGGGGCCGCAGGTCAACGAGGTGAACAACGACCTTGTGGGAGAGCGGCGCACGGTCACGACTTCGGGGTCAGCTTCTGTTGAGGCTGACCCGGGCGAGTCGTGGGCCGGGCTCTTGCCGGCCGGGGGCGTCGCCGCCTGGGCGAGGTTTGAGGAGATGACCGGCGACTGGGTCCTGGTGCCCACCCAACACTAAGCCATCGTCTCGCGCAGATAGCGCAGCACAAAGGAGTTCACGGTCCCGTCAGGGTACAGCCCCCCGCCGGCGGCGGTCTGCATCTCTCCTTGGGCGGACCGGGAAGGGACCGGCGGATCCATGCGCACGAAGGCAGATATCTAGAGGTGCTGCTCGACGATTCCAAGCGCGACGCCCTGGGTATAGCCCGCGGGCTTCAGGTTTTCACCGGCAGCAGTTGGCCCGGCAGCGGCGGGCAGGCGCTATACGCCTCCCGCACGTCGATGACGCCGAGCGCCTGCCCCAGGCTGCGGCGCAGGCCGGCGAACGTGCCCTTCACCTGGTAGGCGACCGGTTCCAGGGTGAGGACGGCGGCGGCGATGGTTGTGCCGGGCGCGACTCCAGACAGGTCGCGGGCGGCGGCGCCGCCGAACACCAGGCGTCCGCGTCCCGCCGTCAGCAGCG
>JALHUB010000322.1 GCA_022865685.1 Dehalococcoidia bacterium
CTCGACAAGTACAGCCTCAAAAGCCTCCACCTTACCGATAAGGACGTGCCCTGGGTGGACTACAAGCCCAAAGGCGAGCTGCTTGTCCTCGACAAGGTCTTTCCCGAAGGCATCAAGATACCCGAGGCGCTCATCGGCAAGAACATCATCCACCTGCCGACCCTCAAGACGCATATCTTCACCACCATGACAGGCGCCATGAAGAACGCCTTCGGTGGGCTCCTCGGCTACCGGCGCCACTGGACCCACTCCGTCATCCACGAGACGCTGGTTGACCTCCTGATGATCCAGAAGGAAATCCACCCGGGCATTTTCGCTGTCATGGACGGCACCATCGCCGGCGACGGGCCGGGTCCGCGCACTATGCGACCGCACGTCAAGAACCTGCTGCTGGCCAGCGCCGACCAGGTCGCCATCGACGCCGTCGCCGCCAAGCTGATGGGCTTCGACCCATTGTCCCTCAAGTTCATCCGTCTCGCCCACGAGCGTGGCCTCGGCTGCGGCGACGTCAGCCGGATCGAGGTCGTCGGACTGGACATCAGCGGCATCAACTTCGGCTTCCGCAGCGATGAGAACAACCTCGCCGGTCGCGGCCAGAAGCTCATCTACTGGGGGCCCCTCAAGCCCTTCGAAAAGCTCCTCCTACGCACCCCGATCGTACCCTGGTCGTTCTTCGCCTCGAACCTGTACTACAATTACCTCTGGTACCCTCTGGCAGGCCGGAAGAGAGTGAAGCAGGCTCTCCAGACGGAATGGGGGAAGCTCTTCCAGAGCTACTAGCGACCCCGTTTCGGAAAGGAAGCGTTCTTGACCCTCAACAATCTGCGCGTCAAGTTCATCCTGTCCCTGCTGCTGGGGATGATCGTCGTCGTCGGCCTCATGGCCTACGGCGACTTCTCCGACATTTGGGGGCGTCTCGGCGACTTCCGCTGGGAGCTGCTGCCGCTGCTCCTCGCGCTGTCGATGGCCAACTACCTCATCCGCTTCGGGAAGTGGCACTTCTATCTCCACCAGATAGGCATCCACGACGTGCAGAAGCTCGACAGCTTCCTCGCCTTCTTCTCCGGCCTGGCGATGGTCATCACGCCCGGGAAGCTCGGCGAGTGGCTGAAGAGCTACCTCCTCCAGGAGATGCGCGGCATCCCCTTCCTGCACACCGCGCCCATCCTCCTGGCGGAGCGCTTCACCGATAGCGTCGCTCTCTTGCTGCTGGCCGCGGCCGGCCTCTTCGTCTTCGGTCAGGCGTGGGAGATATTCGTCGTCGTTGTCGTCGCCTGCGTCATCGGCATGGTCGTCGCGCGCCACCGTCCGACGATGCGCGCGATCCTGCACGCCGCCGAGCGCGCGCCGCTGATCTCGCGCTTCGCCACGCGCGTCGAAGACTTCTACGAGACCACCTACACTCTGTTCGCGCCCTGGAGCCTGATTCTCACCATCGCGCTCAGCTTCGTCTCCTGGGCCGGCGAAGTGCTCGCCTTCTACCTTGTGCTGGTCGGCCTCGGATACGATGGGTCGTGGATGCTGCTGTTGCAGGCCGCCTTCATCCTGCCTATCTCCACGCTCGCCGGCGCCGTCGTGCTCATCGCGCCGGGCGGCCTCGGCGTCGCCGAGGGCGGCATCACCGGCCTGCTGCAGGTGATCGTCGAAGGGACGAGTAAGAGCGTGGCCACGCTTGCGGCGATCATCATCCGCTTCACGACGCTCTGGTTTGGCGTTATCGTCGGGCTGGTCGTTCTCGCCTTCGCGACGCGACGCATCGGAGCCGCATCCGCCGCCCGCGAGGCTGCTGTGCCGGTCGTTCCGCCGCCACTCGCCGAGCTGGAGGAAGGAGGCACGTCGCGGTGACGAAACCGCTTGCGCAAGCGTCCTTCCTTCGCGACCGCGCTTCCCGGGCGGCCATAGTCCCCGTCATCTCCAACAGCGTCGTCCTCGTGCTCAAGCTCGTCGTCGGGCTGATAACGGGCAGCATCGCCGTCCTCTCCGACGCCGTGGACAGCGCCGAGGACATCGGCGCGTCGTCGTTCGACCTCTGGAGCGTCCGGCTTTCCGCCAAGCCCGCCGACGTGGAGCACCCGTACGGCCACGGCAAAGCGGAGGGCGTCGCGGCCGCCGCAGAGGCGATCCTTATCGGCGCGGGCGGCATCTTCATCTTCTACCAGGCGTTGCGACGCCTCGTCGGCGGCGGCGGGGCCGAGATCGACATCGGTTTGGGCATCATCGCTATGGCGATCACAGGCGCCGTCAACCTCAGCGTCGCCCTCTACGTCTCGCGCGCGGCGAAAGCGACGGGTTCGATCGCCCTCGCGGCGGGCACCCGCCATCTCTGGACGAACCTTGCGCAGGCGGCGGCCGTTATCATCGCCCTCGCCCTCGTCGGCCTGACCGGCAGGCACGAGTTCGACGCCATCGTCGCTCTAATCCTCAGCGCCTTCCTCATCTTCTCCGCCACGCGGATCGGCCTCCGCGCGTCGTCACAGATCATGGACGTGCGACTGCCGCCGGAGGAGGAGGACGTGATCCTGGAGACGATCCTTCGTTACGGCGAAGACGTGCGGGGGTTCCACAAGCTGCGGACGCGTCGCTCCGGACGCCAGCGCTACGTGGAGCTACACCTGATCGTCGACGCCGGCAAGAGCGTGCGGGAGATGCACGCCATCTGCGACCGCATCGAGAAGGATATCGTCGAGGCGCTGCCCGGCGCAGACGTCACGATTCACGTGGAGCCCGACGACGGCCGCTTCCGCCAGCCACGCCAGCTTCCGCGGTAGCCCGCCGACGGGCCAAGACAACGTTTGTCTCGCCCACCCGGCGCCGGTAACCGCGTAGGTCGGGCGTCTCGCCCGACCATGAGGCCCGTTCGCGGCGGGCAAGATGCCCGCGCTACGCGAAGAGGGAGGCAAGGTTCTTCAGCGGCTATTCCCTGTGGCCGTTCCCCTCTTCCTCCTCCTCCTCCTCTTCCTCCTCGATCTCCTCCTCCGAGTACACGCCCGTCTCCTGCCCGGCCCAAACCGTCACGATGAAGTCCTCGCGGTAGGGGTCGTTGCTCATGACGAGCCGCTCGTCGATCTCCGACATCAACTCCTGGATGTCGTCCTCGGAGGTGCCCGTGGGCACGCACAGCGTCGCGTAGGTGACGCTTGCCGTATAGTGAAGGTCCACGCGTCCCATCTCGGCGCCGTCGGCCTCGATCAAGAACGACTCCGAGTGCGCCGTCCGGCACTCCCGCTCGAAGTAGTAGTCCGGCATCCTATCCTCCTTGCTACAGGGGGCGGGTATGACCGTTCCCCAAGATTACCCACTTGTATGTCGTCAGCTCTTTCAGCGCCATGGGGCCGCGCGCGTGCATCTTCTGCGTCGATATGCCGATCTCCGCGCCCAGGCCGAACTGCGCGCCGTCCGTGAACTGCGTGCTCGCGTTGTAGTACACCGCCGCCGCGTCGACCTCCGACAGGAAGCGGTCCGCCACCGGCCAGTCCGACGTCACGATCGCCTCCGAATGGCCGGAGCCGTACCTCGCGATGTGCGCCATCGCCTCGTCGACGGAGTCGACCACCTTGACGGCGGCGATGAACGTCAGGAACTCCTTGCCGAAGTCCTCCGGCGACGCGGGCACCGCCTTCCAGCCCTTCGACCCGTTGACCTTCTGCAAAATGCTCAGCGCCGTCGGGTCGCAGCGCATCTCCACGCCCTTCTCCGACCACTTCGACGCTATCTGCGGCAGGAACGCCTCCGCCACGTCGCGGTGGACCAGCAGGCACTCCAGCGCGTTGCAGATCGTCGGGCGGCGCGTCTTGGCGTTGTTGACGATGTTCACCGCCATCGCCAGGTCCGCCGCCTTGTCGACGTAGGTGTGGCAGACGCCGGCCGCCGCCGACACGACAGGCATCGTCGCGTTCTCGCGCACCATGGCGATGAGGCCGGGCCCGCCGCGCGGTATCAGGAGGTCGATGACGTCGTTCATCTTCAGCAGCTCGCGCACCAGCCCGCGGTCCAGCGATTCGACGAGCTGGATCGCGCCTTCCGGCACGCCCGCCTTCGTCGCCGCCTCCGACGTGATGCGCCCCAGCAGCGTGTTCGACCGCGCGCACTCCTCGCCGCCGCGCAGCACGCACGCGTTGCCCGACTTCAGGCAGAGCGAGGCGATGTCCACCGCCACGTTCGGCCGGCTCTCGAAGATGGCGCCGATGACGCCGATGGGCACACGCATCTTGCCGATGACGAGCCCGTTCGGCCGGATTGTCAGGTCGAAGCGCTCGCCGACCGGGTCCGGCAGCTTGGCCACGTTCCGCGTATCGGCGGCGATGCCCTCGACGCGGGCGTGGTTGAGCATCATGCGCTCCAGCATCTCGTCGTTGAGGCCGGCCTTCTTGCCCTCCTCGTAGTCCGCCTCGTTCGCCGCGATGATGTCCTTCTCGCGCGCCACCAGCGCGTCGGCGATTGCGTGCAGCGCCGCGTTCTTGGTGTCGGTCGACAGCGCCGCCATGCGACGCGCGGTGGCCTTCGCGGCCTCGCCCTTTGCTCGTACCTCAGATGTGGTGACAGTCATCGCAGTCTCTCCTGGTTGTGAAGGGCTGTCCGCCGTAGGCGGAAAAGTTACGCCCTCAAGCATACACTAGAGGGCCGTCCCCTTCCAGTAGCTGACCCTCTACCCCGGCAAACAACTTGACAAGGCGTTATGACAAGCGTATCGTCAAGATTAGTGGTGGCAAGGAAGCGCGGAGGTAAGGATGCGCCTCCGCCGCGGGCTAGGATGCCCATGGAGGTCTCTGTAGGTTCCTTAGGCCCCCTGTCTCTATCCGGGGCAGACTGTCTTGTAGGATGCAATGTGGGCCACTCCCCTTGATATCAGCCCAACACCCTGGTGGCAATAGGCCCAACCGTGATTTCGCGCGTCCAGGAGCGACGCCGCGTCTCTCCCCACATTGACGTCCTCATCCTGATCTACGGCCGACCCAGGCGCTAAAGCCTCTGGGCGGCCCTCCAACTCGCAAGACTTCGGATGACCGGCTTCGGCCGCTGGGAGGTGTACATGTGATTTAGCCGAACAAGCAGCGGCAAGGCTCTTTCTAGAGCCTGACTTAGTAAGGAGGAAACCATGAAGCGGAGAATAGCTGTGCTGGCGGCACTTCTGGCTCTTGTGAGCCTCGTCGCCAGCCACGCAGCGCCGTCAAGCTTCTTAGAGCTTGACAACAACATCCGGGCCAACAACACAGGCACTCCACCCCCCTACGACTGGGCCAATAGTGGAACTCTAACAGCTCCCACTACGCCGGGCGGCGTGTGGACAGTAAACGGGGTGAACGGCATCTTCGACGGCGGTGTCTTCAACGGCCAACCCACGCCACCCAGCCCGCCGAGCAAGATAGCCAGCGATCCGACCATCGTCGATGCCGAATTCCTGGTAGACCCGCTGGCTCAAGATGTTACGAGCTGCGGGGGTGGTGACCCCACTGTGTACACTGGGGCCGGCGGTGAGACCAACGGCGAACTGTTCAGCACGATGACTTGGAGTACCGGCAGCGTTCCGCCCAAGGACGAGATCTCTAACGTGTATGCGCTAGCCCATAGGGTTGGCAGCACGAACGAGGTCTTTTTTGGCGCCGAGAGGATCGTAAACGACGGCGACAGCCACATTGACTTCGAGTTCCTTCAGTCAGAGGTCACGCGCACAGGCACCTGCTCTGGCGGCTTTGTAGGTAACCGAAGTCAAGGAGACCTGCTTCTGGCTGTAGACTTCACACGGGGTGGTTTGGGGGAAACCCCGACCCTCTACGAGTGGCACTGCTTGGCCGAGGGGGGAACGCAGCTTGCAATCGGAACGGTCTGCAACCCGCCGGCTCATGGTCAGAGCATCCCGCAGTACCAGCCGCTGACCAGCGGCCCGGCTCTCAGCGCCGTGACTTTCGGCGTTAACTCGACCGGTCCGGTCGACTGCGGCGGTTGGGTCTGCCGTGACAAAGGTGCGGGCTCGTCGACCACCGTTGATACCAACGAGTTCATGGAGGGCGGGATCAATTTCGCGGAACTCGGTTTCTCGGGCTGCATAAGCACCTTTTTGCCCCACACACGTTCTTCACAGTCTTTTACCGCCACATTGAAGGACTTTGGCGGCCCGATTCCTTTCAACACTTGCGCGCCGTCGACGACGGATACCCAGGCGAGCACCAACGCCACCAACGTGGTGCCCGGCACCTCGGTGACTGACACGGCGACCGTCTCCGGCTCCGCCGGCACGCCGACCGGTACGGTCGACTTCTTCCTCTGCCAGCCCAGCGAGGTAACCGGCGGCGGCTGTGAGGGCACGGCGGGGACGAAGATCAGCGCGACCAAGACGCTCGCGAGCGGTCAGGCCACCTCCGATGCCACCACCAACACGACGACCCTGGGCAAGTACTGCTGGCGGGCCGAGTACACGCCGGCTGCCGGCAGTGCCTACCTGGCCTCCAGCCATACCGACGCGACGGATGAGTGCTTCACGGTGACGAAGCAGCCCTCGACCACGGACACCCAGGCGAGCACCAACGCCACCAACGTGGTGCCCGGCACCTCGGTGACTGACACGGCGACCGTCTCCGGCTCCATCGGCACGCC
>JALHUB010000323.1 GCA_022865685.1 Dehalococcoidia bacterium
CCCACCTTGAGGGCGTGCCAGCCGTCGTCGTAGAGGGCGTTGACGCGATAGTGGTACGGGGTACTGGGCGCCAGACCGGGCCAGGTGTAGGACGTCGTACTTGCCGGAAGTGGCCCCACGCCCACGAACGCGCCCGTATCGAATCCGACGGAGTACAGGGAGAGGTCAAGCCAGACTCCGTGAGCGCCGGGCGCCGCCGGCCAGTTGAACGTTACCTCTGTCGTGCCCGGATTAGCGGCGCTGCACGCCTGCTCAATTGGGCCGTTGCCGGTGTTCTGAGGGCCCGGCACTGAGACGGTGACCGCCCAGGCGACTACGAGAAAACTGCAAAGTCCGTTTCGCACAGCGATCCTTGGCTCCTCCGCCGTCCCGTCCGCAGTCTCGAACTCATGCGAGACTGGCGCCACTGCCGGCGGCGCCACTCACTATTCTCTACACTCTCCGGATCCCGACAAATCGGGGTTTCCCCCGACTTTCGCCCGCGGTTCCACCCATCTCCCCCTTCCGGCCGAGGCCAGCGCCCCGTCCATGAGCGAGAGCAGGTGCTTCTTCTCGTCGGGCAGGCGGTACCCCTCCCAGTCCTGCCGGAATATCGGCGCGTTCATGACGTGGTCGAAGCAGATGTTGCCGCATATCTCCAGCGCCTGGACAATCCGGCGCAGCTCGTCCAGCATCTCGGTCAGGTTCATGGGGAAGAACTCGCCTCGCCGGTACTCCTCGTAAAGGGGCGTATCCGGCGTGACCATCAGCGGCCGGATGCGCACGTAGTCCGGGTTGGTGGCGTTGAGGACCGCGGCGGTGTTCTCGGCGTGCTGCTCCGTCTTCTCCCAGCCGCCGAGTCCCGGCATGACGTACTCCGACAGCTCGAAGCCCGCGTCCATCGCTTTCCTGCCGGCGTCGATCATCTCCTGCGACGTCGCGCCCTTCTTGACGTGCGCCAGCACCTCGTCGTCGCCGCTCTCCAGGCCCATGTGCAGGCGGCTCAGTCCCGCCTCACGCAGCCGTTGCAGGTCGGAGGCGTCCTTCTTCAGGACCGTCCTCGCCCGCGCATAGGAGGTGATGCGCTCGATCGATGGGAACGATTCACGCAGATGTAGGATGATCTCGACCAGGTCGTCGGTCTTCACGATGATGGCGTTCGAGTCGGCAAGGAAGGCCGTGCGCGGCTCGACTGTCCTCCCGAGGCTGCGCATCTCGTCGGCGCCCGCGCGCAGGGCGTCGATGTCGCCCTTCACCTCGTCGACCGTTCGCAGCATCCCCTTGCGAGGCAGGTCCTTATAGACGGCGCAGAACGTGCAGTAGTTCCAGGGGCAACCGCGCATGACGCGGACCAGCAGCGAGCGGGCCTCGCTGGGGGGCCGTATCGGTGGTAGCTCGTACGTCAAGGTGCGTCGGCTGGGCTCGGTCATCGTCCTTCCCAATTGTCATTCTACCAGATTCGATTCGCCAATACTCCTGACTGCACGGCAAGGCCGGCCGGCTCCTTGACCGCTAATAGGGCAAGGATTATCTTGGTGCCCACCGGAAAGGTAGGGTACCCTGGGAGAGACCAATCGGTCGCCGGCGGACGCCGCGGCCGCCTTCGTCGCTATCGCCCGCAAAGGAGGGGATGGACATGGCAATCCGCACACCGGACCAGTACAGAGAGAGTCTCAGGGACGGCCGCAGCGTCTACATGTTCGGCGAGAAGATCGAGGACGTCACCACTCATCCCATCCTCAAGATCGGCACCGAGACCGCGGCCGGCGACTTCATACTCCCGGAATCGAAGGACCCCGCGATTCGTGACCTCTTCGTCGCGCCGCACCCCGAGACGGGCGAGCCGATAAGCCGCTACTTCACCACGCCGAAGACGCCGCAGGACATCGATATGCGGATGCAGATGATACAGCAGTCCATCCGCCTCACCGGCGGCCTGCCCTTCGGCAAGGACATCGGCACCGACTGCCTCAACGCCATCATGGCCACGGCCGAGCAGATGGGGAAACTGGAGTACAAAGAGCGGGCGCGCGCCTACCTGGAGCACCTACGCGCCAACGACCTCATGCTCTGCGGCGCCGTCACCGACGTCAAGGGCGACCGCAGCAAAGTGCCCGCGGCGCAGGTCCATCCTGACTACTACGTCCACGTCGTCGACGAGAACAAGGATGGCATCATCGTAAAAGGCGCCAAGATCCACATCACCGGCGCGCCCGCCGCCAACGAGCTGCTGGTCGTGCCTACGCGCCAGATGCGCGAGAACGAGGCCGACTACGCCGTCTCCTTTGCCATCCCTGTTGCGACGAAGGGTGTCCACCTCATCTGCCGGCCCGGCCGCGGCGAGCGCTCACCGGCCGAGTTCCCGTCGAACCGCCCCAACCGCGGCCTCGTCGAAGCGATGATCGTCTTTGATAACGTCCTCGTTCCCTGGGACCGCGTCTTCCTCTGTCGCGAGTGGCAGTACTCCATGCTCCTCGCCTACACCTTCGCCACCTACCACCGATTCACCGCCGTCTCCTACAAGATCCCCCTCGTCGAGATCATGGCAGGAATCGCGCTCGCCGTCGCCGAGGTCAACGGGCTGGAGAAGGTGGGCCACATCCGCGGCAAGCTGTCGGAGGTCGTCGCGTATGTCGAGACGCTGAAGGCGCTGGGCACCGCCGCCATCAAGTCACCGGTCTACTACGGCGAGATATGCGTCCCCAGCCCGCTGATCACCAACATGGCGAAGCTTCACTTCGCCAAGAACTACCACGAGATCATGAAGACGATCCAGGACATCGCCGGCGGTATCATCACCACCATGCCCACGTACCTCGACTGGCAGAACCCCGACATCCACGACTATCTGGAGCACTACCTGGGGGCTTCGCCGAAGTACACCACTGAGGAACGCATGCGCATCCTGCAAATGACGCACAACATGGTCGCCTCCGCTGACAGCGCCCACATGGAGGTGACCACCGTCCACGCCGAAGGCTCGATGGAAGCCCAACGCATGATGATCCTCATAGAGTCGCCGCTGAAGCAGTACCGCGACCTGGCGCTGATGGCATCCGGCGTCCAACCGAAGGACTGAGAGCGCGGGTTGCAGGCGGAAGGGAGGCGTCTGATGGCTTCGTCAGATCGAAAGCGCGGGTTGTTCGAAGGGAAGATGTCGCGGCGAAAGCTGCTGGAGACGGGCGCGGTCGCGGCCATGAGCGTCGCCGGTGTCGGCCTCGCCGCCGCGTGCACCGAAGAGGCCGAGCAGAAACACACCACTCCTGCTGGCACTGCGCCCGCCGCGACAACGGCATCGCCCGGCCCGATCGGGTCGCCGGCCCTCGGCTCCAGTTCCATCGTCAGCCTCACCGGCAATCCGCAGGCCATAGCGGAGGTAGCTCCCGGCACCATCTTCTTCCCATACTTCGGCAACGTCATTGCCCTTCTCACTGATGACGGCATCGTCATCGTCGATACGTCTCTGCAGGGTAATGGCCCGCCCATCGTCGAAGAGCTGCGAAAGCGCACCGATCTGCCCGTCCAGACCATCATCTACACTCACGGCCACGTCGATCACGTCGGCGGCACCGACGCCTTCCTCAAAGACGCCGACGCACGCGGCCACGACCGCCCGACCATCATCGGCCACGAAAACGTCATCCGCCGCTTCCAGCGCTATGAACGCATGGCCGGCTGGATCCGCTTTCTGAACGCCCAGCAATGGGGCGTCGCTCCGCCGGACCCGTCCCAACCCGCCCCGGTCCCGGTCTTCGCCTACCCTGACATCACCTACCACGACCGCACTTCAATCGAAGTCAGCGGTGAGACCTTCGAGCTAATCTACGGTATGGGCGAAACGGACGATCACACCTGGGTCTGGGCGCCGGAGCGGAAGATCGCGCTTGCAGGGGACTTCTTCACATGGGCCTGCCCGAACGTCGGCAACCCCTGGAAGGTCCAGCGCTACACCCGCGGCTGGGCGGAAGGCCTCGAAGCCATCGCCGAGAAGCGGCCCGCGCTGCTGCTCCCCGGCCACGGCCCGCCCATCGAAGGCGAGGACAACGTGCAGGCCGCCTGCCTCGATGTCGCCCGCTATCTACGCTCCATTGATGATCAGGTCGTCGAACGCATGAACAAGGGGCAGTGGCTGGAGCAGATCCTGCGCGAAGTCGAGCCTCCCGCCGATCTCGCCGCCAAGCCCTATCTCCAGCCCATCTACGGCCATCCCAAGTTCATAATTCAGGGCGTCTGGCGTCAGTACGGCGGCTGGTACGACGGCAACCCCGCCAACTTCTTCGCTGCCGCAACGGCTGACCAGGCCTCCGAAATCGTCAAGCTCGTCGGCGCTGCTGCGCTTCTCTCCCGCGCCCGCGACCTGCAGACGATCGGCGACCTTCCGCTCGCCTGTCACCTCGTCGACTGGGTGTGCAAAGCGGAGCCCGACAACGCCGACGCCCGCCGCTTGCAACGCGATCTCTTCGAGGCGCGCAGCGCAGCGGAGCCGAACATGATGGCGCGCAACGTGTTCAAAGGGGCTGCTGCGGAGGCGGAAAAGCACCTGATCTGAGCCAGCGGGAATTGTAGACGATGGATGTCGACGATCGCGAGGTCGGTTTCTTCAGAAGGCCACTGTCGCGGTGACGTCTCCTCCAGGTCGCTGCCGGCTCTGCCATCGTGGCTGCAGGCCTGGCTGCGGCGTGCGACGGTGAGGGCGAAGAAAGGAAGTCCAACATGACGGCTATGACGCCAACGGTCGACAAGACGGCAATCGGCGGGCCTATGGTTGAGACTATGGCCGGCCCTGTGGCCACTTCTGACCTCGGCTTTACACTCATGCATGAGCACATCATCGTCCAGTCTGAGGGCGTTGCCCGCAACTTCCCTAGCGTCTGGGACGAGCAGGCGGAGCTGAACAAGGCCGTCGAAATGCTCACGACCCTCAAGGCCAGGGGCGTCGACACGATCGTCGACCCCACGGTCCTCGGCATCGGCCGCAACATTCCCCGCCTGCTGCCCGTCGTCGAAGAGGCGGGGCTTCAGGTCGTGGCCGCCACGGGCATGTACTACTTCAACGATCTACCCGCCTACTTCGTCAGCCGTGAGATCGACGAAATGACCGACCTCTTCGTCGCCGACATCACGGACGGTATCCAGGGGACGGACGTTCGGGCGGCCATCCTCAAGTGCGCGACAGACGAGCCCGGCGTGACGCCAGGCGTCGAGAAGGTGCTGCGGGCGGTCGCGCGCGCCCATCTTCGCACCGGCACACCCATTACGACCCATACCCACGCCGCCACGCAACGCGGCCTGGAGCAGCAGCGGGTCTTCGCCGAAGAGGGCGTCGACCTGGGGCGCGTGATTATCGGTCACAGCGGCGACAGCGACGACCTGGGCTATCTGACGAAGCTGCTCGACGCCGGCTCCTACATCGGCATGGACCGCTTCGGACTCGACATCTTCCTGCCTGAGGAGAAGCGTATCGCGACCGTCGCCGCGCTCTGCCGAATGGGCTACACCGAGCGCATGGTCCTCTCCCACGATGCTTGCGTGTACATCGACATGTACAAGCCGGAAGTCATCGAGCAGTTCGTGCCGAACTGGAACTACCTCCACATCTCGGATCACATCATGCCGGCGCTGCTGGAGGCCGGCGTCAGCCAGACGCAGGTCGACACGATGACGCGGGACAACCCCCGTCGCATCTTCGAAAACGTCGGGGTGTATTAGCGCTTCGGGAGTGGGGTGCTTGTCTCTTTCACCGGTGCCCGTGCTAGACTAGGTTTCGACGGAGCCGCGTCGCGCTGAAAGTGAGGAGCGGCAGGATGGCTGAGCAGGCGGCTGGACCGGAATACGAGTACTACGAAGACGAGCTTGTGGGCGTGCTCGAGGAGGCCCTCCGGCGCGAGTACGAAGCCCGCGCCTTCTATGTCGCCTCCGGCGAGCAACGACCTTGGAAGCCCGAGAGCAAGAATATGCTCGACTGGCTGGCCGGCGAAGAGGCCAAGCACGCCGAGTTGATTACAGCGCACCTCGACGATTTGAAGAGACGTTTGTCCTGGATCCGCTATAAGCCGGGCCCCAAGGAGGAGTAGGCGACAGACCCGACGCTGGCCGCCGGCGCCCTGCGGCGCAGGACGCTGGAGAGCGCCGCCGTCCCGGCCCGAAGCCCGCAAGTTAGGGAGAGACCGCAATGACTACAGGCAATGCTTACGACGTGCTGGCCGCGAAGCTCGGCTGTCCCGGCTCAATCCTGCTGCGCTCCATCCTCGAAGCGCTGATGACCTCCGACCAAGCGAAGCTCGTCGAGGCGCTCCCCGGCTCCGTCGAAGAGGTAGCCC
>JALHUB010000324.1 GCA_022865685.1 Dehalococcoidia bacterium
CCTACGTCCTGGAGCTCGATGACCACATCGCCCGCGAGGCCATCCTGCGCGAGCTGGAGCGAAAGGGACAGGTCTATTTCGTGCACAACCGCGTCTACAACATCGAAGCCATCGCGGAGAAGGTGCGCCGTCTCGTGCCCGAGGCCGAAGTGGCGGTCGCGCACGGGCAGATGCCGGAAGACCAACTCGAACGCGTGATGCTCGACTTCGCGCGCGGCGCCATAGACGTGCTGGTCTGCACGACGATCATCGAGTCGGGGCTGGACATCCCGAACGTCAACACTATCATCATCAACCAGGCGGACCGGCTGGGGCTGGCGCAGCTATACCAACTGCGCGGCCGCGTCGGTCGGGGCGCCAGCCGCGCCTACGCCTACCTCTTCTACGACCGCCATCACTCTCTCACGGAGCCGGCGCAGAAACGGCTGCAGGCGATAGTCGAGGCGACGGAGCTGGGCGCCGGCTTCCAGATCGCCCTCCGCGACCTGGAGATACGTGGCGCCGGCAACTTGCTGGGCTCGGAGCAGAGCGGCCATGTCGGCGCCGTCGGCTTCGACCTGTACACGCGCCTGCTGGCCGATGCCGTCGAAGAGCTGAAGGCGCTGCAGCGCGGCGAGAAGCCGCCGGTGCCCTCGACGGCGCTGCCGCCGCTGGCCATCGACCTGCCGCTGGTCGCCCACATCCCCGAGAGCTATGCGCCCGACCTCAACCTTCGCCTGGCGCTCTACCAGCGGATGACGCGCGTGCAGCATCCGCAGGAGGCGGACGACATGGCGCAGGAGCTGCGCGACCGCTTCGGCCCGCTGCCGGAGCCGGTACAGACGCTGCTCTATGTTGTGCGGCTGCGGGCGCTGGCTCGAGAGACCGGCGTCCAATCGATCCAGACGGAGGATGGCCAGATCGTGCTGCGCATGACGCACGGTCATCGCCTGCCCCAGGAGCGACTGCGGCGTCAACTGTCCGACGCTGCCTGGGTGGGGCCAACGTCGGTGCGGCTCAGCCCGGCGCGCCTGCGAGAGGGCTGGCGCGATGCGTTGCTGCGCGTGATGGAGGGACTCGTCGAGCCGACGGCCGTGACACCCCTGGAATAGCGGTTCGCAGGCGGACTTCTGAGCCCGTCCACGAATTGAAGGCCGAGACTAGAAAGTCTCGGCTACGTGTTTTTCAACACCCTGCTGTTTATCGTGCAGCTTCCGCGTACCCGATGTGCCACTGCCCGGCGCTGCTCTTCGCCGAATACCACAGGCGGAGGAGCCGCATCGAGTCGTCGTATAGAAGCGTCGACCGGTAGATCCGCTCGTCGTCCCAGCCTTTGCCCGGGCTGAGGATCGGAGCGCTCCCGGCCGACCACTTCACGCCGTCATTGCTCGTCGCCGCCACCAGGTGGGCTCCCGCGACCGGCGAATCGACGAGCAGCATCACGAACTCGCCGTCGACGTACGCGACGTCGAGGTGCCACAGCGCCGGTGTCACATCGATCGGTTCGAGGGGCGACCAGCGGACGCCGTCGTCGCTCGTGGCATGGGCCACGCTGCTCGCGCTGCTGGCCAGCCACATGTGGAAGACTCCGTCCACGTACACGACCGCCGGCGAGAGATAGAGCGGATCGGTATCCAGGTTCCAGCTCATTACCGTTTGCGGCGCGCTCCAGTTGATGCCGTCCGCGGACGTGACCAGACGAATGCTATTCCCGTTCTCTCCTGGACAGCGGTCGGCACGCG
>JALHUB010000325.1 GCA_022865685.1 Dehalococcoidia bacterium
ACCGGGTTCCCATGCCTGTCAACAGGGTACCGGAACGAATACGAACCTGGGTCAGCATCGCAGAACTGGTGAAGCCCATCTTCGATGGCATCGTTATCCATTTTGTTGGACCTACTGAACCAGATCTGTTCAAGCCTAGGCCGGACATCTTTCCAAAGCGACATAAGATCGTGGTGAATCGGCACTTCGCGAGATAGTCCCAGCAACCTGCCGCTGACAACGATCAACTCCTTAAGTCTGAGCTCGAGATACTGCCGATACAGAAAGGCGACCGGATACAGGAGGACATCAATAGGCCACACTCGGTTATCCAGCAGGTCCTGGACTAATTGATCGGCTGCGGTCTTGAAACCCTCCGCGTAGGCGTCCCAGCACATCTCGATATCCAGATAGCCGAGGCGGGCGTTCTGCTTCCAATCGTTGGCTCCGCCAAGAAGCCTCGCCCCCTTTTTTGGCATCGCCGGTCCCGAGAATTCACTGCTGCTGCTCATCAAACTGTTTACACCTGTTGCTCAACGGAGACCGCAGCCACGACGGACGGTGGACCCTGCAAGATTACCCGCTGCTCTCCGCTCGCGCGGTCCACCTGTCCTGTCTCAGATATATACATCTCAACGGCTACACGCGCACCACGATGCCAATCCGGAACCTCGATGACAACAGCATCGCGAAGATATCTTGCTGGCGGTTGTTCGGCGATATCCCCGGCCAAGAAGGTGGCGATGCATTCGTCTCCCTTCAATGTTGCTGTGGGCTGGCGCTTTTGGCAATCGTGATAACCGTGCTGACGCTCAGGGTTGCGGTAACCTTCGAGCTGAGCTATCCGAATGCGCGCTTCATCCTTCCACGTTAGGGGAGCTTTCGGGTCCCGAAGATGGTAGTGTCCGTCAGCCTCATAACTGAAGTAGATTGAGCGATCCCCCACGAGTCCGCGAAAGAAGAAACTGCCGTTGTCCTTCCGCGTGACAAGCACCATTGGAAGGACTCGCCCGTTGAATCTCACCGCAACGACTCTATCCATGCTCGTTCTCGCGTTCCTCGTTCCCTTTCTTCCCGCGGCCGACGATCACCATCGCCGGACGCAGCACGCGCTCGCCGAGCATGTAGCCCCGCTGCACCTCGGCGACCACCTTCCCCTCGTCACCGTCGCCGTACATCGTCGCCTCGTGGTAGCGGGGGTCGAAGTCCTGGCCCTCCGTCTTGATCTCAGCCACGCCGCTCGCCTCCAGTATCGCCTGGAGCTTGCGATGGATAAGGCGAATGCCGTCCACCCAGGTGAGGCCGGCGAGATGCGCGTCGACGTTGCGCAGGGCACGCTCCAGGTCGTCGAGGATCGGCAGGATGTTGATGATGAGCGCCGCGTTCGCCAGCAGCGCGACCTCCTGTCGCTCCTGCTCCGTACGACGCTTGTAGTTCTGGAAGTCGGCGGCGGCGCGCTGCCAGTTCGCCAGGTAGCCTTCCGCCTTCTTCTTCTCCTCTTCGAGCTGCGCTTTCAGTGTCTCCACGTCCTCGGCGGAGGCAGCCTGGTGGTGCTCGCCGTGGCGCTTTCCGCCGGTGGAGCTGCGCTTGTCGACTGGTGACGGGTGCTCCAGGTCTTGCTCGGACATCCCTGCCCCCTCGGGCCGCTCGCTATCCCTGCGCGACGAGCCGGCCCATTAGCGATGAGAGGTAACGCACAGTAGGTATGATACGGGAGTACGCCATCCGCGTCCTCCCGATTCTTCGCCTATTACTACTGTAACACCTTCCTGCTTTCAGGCGATGATCGCTCAGGGTCTTTGCACTCTGACTGCAGGTCCTTCCTCTCTCTACTCCATCGAGCCTCCCTACCCAATCAAATTCAGTTAACCATCGGCTCCGTTGACCTGTCAAGTGGCCGGAAGCCTCTCCCGGGTCGGCCGGAAACCTTCGGAACTCGCGCCGTCTCTCACCCGTAGGCCAGGCTTTCCAGCCTGGCCTGGAAGACGCCGAGGCTGGAAAGCCTCGGCTACAGACTCTCAATCCGTTTTCATGCCCAACCTTCAGGCTGGGGTGCGACCTGCTCCGCCGGTAGCTCAATGCTGACCGAATCCGATTCGCGTGCTATACTCCTGGCGATGGAGCTAATCTGGCTTGGGAGCTTCTGCTTCCGAATCCGCAGCCGCGAGGCGACAATCGTCACTGATCCCTGCCCCAAGAGCAGCGGCTATGTCATCGGCAAAGTCGCCGCCGACATCGTAACCGTCTCCTCCGATCACCCCGACAACAGCAATCTCACCGCCGTCGCCGGTGCCCCGCTTGTCATCTGGGGACCCGGTGAGTACGAGAGGGCTCAGGTCCTAATCACCGGCATCGCCACCGACCGCCAGCCCGGCGAGGCCGCCAAGAGCACCGCCTACGTCATCGAGACGGAGAACATGCGCATCTGCCACCTGGGACGGCTCAGCCACGTACCCACGTCGGACGAGGTCGAGGAGATGAGCGGCGTTGACCTGCTCCTCCTCCCCGTCGGTGGCAACGGCGCCCTTGACGCAACGCAGGCCCAGGAGACGATTACCCTCCTGGAGCCGAAGATGATCATCCCCATGAACTACGCCACGCCCGTCGCCAAGGCGAAGCTCGATCCCGTCGACGGCTTCCTCCGCGAGACAGGCGCCCCTGCCGCAGAGCCGCTTCCGCGCCTGTCCGTGAACCACTCGTCGCTCCCTCACGAGCCGACGATCGTCCTTCTGGACTACAAGCGCTAGCCGGCGGCTCGGTACCGCAGGCATGAAAAAAGGCGGCCTTGAGCCGCCCACGCTTCGATGCCGTCGCCGTCTAGGGCAGATAGTTCAGCGGGTTGACGGCGGACCCGTTCAGGTGCACCTCAAAGTGCAGGTGGTAGCCCGTCGTACGGCCGGTCAACCCGACGTAGCCGATGACGTCGCCCTGGTTGACGTACTCGCCCTGGCTGACGGCGAACGACGCCATGTGGGCGTAGAGCGTCTCGAAGCCGTTCTGGTGGCTTATGACCGCGTAGAAGCCGTAGGAGCAGCAGGAGTTCCCACCGGCGAAGGTGACGACTCCCGATGCGGCCGCTCGAATCGGTGCGCCCGGGCTGTTGTACTGGTCGATGTCGATGCCGAGCGGGTGCGACCCGGAGTAGTAACTGGAGACGCGCCCCTGGACGGGCCAGATGAAGCCGCTCGATGACGGCGGGCCGGGCTCGGACGGTTCCGGAGCCGGGCTGGTCTCCTCCGAAGGCGGGGATGGCGGCTCAGGCGTCGCACTGGGCGGCGGAGGCGGCGCCGGCATCGAGCCGTTGGGAACGAAGACTATCTGATTCTCGGCTATGCCGTCGGCGTTCGCCAGGTGATTGCCGCCGAAGCTGACAATCGACTGAACGTCGACGCTGAACCTGGCGGCAATATCGCTGAGCGTATCGCCCATGCGGATGTCGTAGATAATGCCGTCGCTCATCGGCACGCGCAGGAACTGACCGACGGCCAGCGTGTCGGCGTTCTCAAGGTCCAGGTTATTCCAGAGAATCGACGTGCCCGCGATGCCGTAGCGCGTCGCCAAACCGTCGATGCTGTCGCCTTCCTGCACTGTGTAGATGATGTAGACCGGCGGCGGTGGCGTGGGAATGGGCGTCGCCGGCGCGCTTGCCGCCATCATCATGTCGCCGGCGGGTATCAGCGGCGCGGGTGATTGCAGGACCAGCGGTATGGGGGTCGCGGTCGACTGTGCCGAAACGAGGGTCTGCGGCAGCACCGAGGCGTGGAGAACGGCATCCTCCGCCGGCGCCACCGCGGCGGCGACGTCGGAGAAGGCAAGCTGGCTTACGGGTGAAGAGACGTTCTTTGTGGCGAGTTCGAGTTGTCCGGTGAAAAAGACGGTGGAGAGCAGAGATAGAAACGCCAGGGCCAGGATGAAGAGATGAATGCAGGGCCTATATTTCCTGCTAAACCCGGCAGCGGTGGGGGGCTGTCGTCCCAGGCTATTTGGTCGCGACCCTATCCGGTTTTCCGGATTAGGAGCGCGCGGGCCGAGCGTGCCTCTAATGCTCCTCGCCTCCTACTTGGTGGCCAAACTCAGCAGTCTGCCTCCTCCACCCGGCATACGCAACATCAGCGAGACCTTACCAGACTTAGCGACAGGTTGTCAAGGGCAAAAGGGCGCTATTTGGGGTCTTTTTTTCGCGCGCAAAAGAGTTATGTAGAATCGCCGGCGTGACTTTCCCTGGGCGATCGCGCTATAGGGGCGAAGGCTGTCGGGTTGGCTCTTGGGATGGAGACGCTAGACTTCCTGCTTCAATGTGGCCAGGAACTCCGCGTTGCTGCTCGTGCGGGCGAGCCGCTCCAGGAGCCTTTCCGTCGCCTCGGTGGGATTGGGCGCGTTCTGGCTGATCATGGCGGTCATTCGCCTCACCAGCCAGACCTGGCGCAGCGTCTCCTCGTCGAGAAGCAGCTCCTCGCGCCGTGTGCCGCTGCGATGGATGTCGATGGCGGGCCACACGCGACGCTCGGCGAGGCGGCGATCGAGGTGGATCTCCATGTTGCCGGTGCCCTTGAACTCTTCGTAGATAACCTCGTCCATTCGGCTGCCCGTGTCGACCAGGCAGGTGCCGATGATGGTTAGGCTGCCGGTCTCTTCGGTGTTGCGCGCGGCGCCGAAAAAGCGCTTCGGTGGGTGCAGGGCTATCGGGTCAATGCCGCCGGAGAGCGTGCGGCCGCTGGTGGGCATCGCCAGGTTGTAGGCGCGCGTGAGGCGGGTGATGCTGTCGAGCAGCACGACGACGTCGGTGCCGCTTTCCACGAGCCTCTTTGCCCTTTCGAGCCCCATGTCGCCGACACGGGTGTGGTCTTCGACCGGCTCGTCGAAGGTGGAGGCTATCACCTCACCGTGGACGGAGCGCCGCATGTCGGTGACCTCTTCCGGCCGCTCGCCGATGAGGAGCACCATCAGGTGCACGTCGCTGTAGTTGGCCGTGATGCCGTTGGCGATCGCCTTCAAGAGGAACGTCTTGCCTGCCTTTGGCGGCGAGACGATCATGCCGCGCTGTCCGCGTCCGATGGGCGCGATGAGGTTGATGACGCGCGCTGAGAGCTTATCCGGCGTCGTCTCCAGGTTGAACTGGCGGTTGGGGAAGATAGCGGTCAGGTTCTCGAAGTAGGGGCGGCCCTTCGCCACCTCGGGGTCGAGGCCGTTCACGGCTTCGACGCGCAGCAGCCCGTAGTACCGCTCGCTATCTTTCGGGGGACGCACCTGTCCCGTCACGTAGTCGCCGGTGCGCAGCGCGAAGCGCCTTATCTGCGACTGCGATACGTAGACATCGTTGAGGGTCGGGAGAAGGCTCTCGCCGCGGAGGAAGCCGTAGCCGTCGTCGACGATCTCGATGACGCCGCCGCTGAAGATGTTGCCTTCTCGCTCCGTCTGCGCCTGGAGCAGGCGAAAGACTAAGTCCTGCTTCTTGAGCGCGCTATAGCCGGAGATTCCGAGTTCCTTCGCGATCTCCATGAGGTCCTCGCGGGTCCTCGTCTCTAGCTCAGCAATATTAAGTTCGCCTGCTGCTTTCATAGTCCAAACCTCGAGTCAAAGTACCGATTAGGGATTTTCAAGAGAACACAGGAGGGAATAGATAGTGGTCGCGGTCCTCGTGGCCGTCTACATACTACAGCATCCATTCCTTGTTTTCAAGCAATTGTGTCTCTACGCCCTCACTTTCGCGTGCTGCTCGCCGCTATAACCTGCGACGGCAGCCGGTAGCGGTCGAGTATCTCCACGGTGTCGCTCACGACCTCCATGCCGTCGTGGCCCGCGTCGTCGAGACGGCCGACGAAGGGGCTGATGTAGGCCGCTCCCGCCAGCGCCGCCAGCAGCGCCTGGTTCGCCGAGAAGACGTGCGTCATGTTGACGTTGACGCCCTCTTTGGCCAGCTTCGCCGTCGCCTCCAGGCCTGCGGCGTCGATGGGAATCTTGACGACGACGTCGGGGTGCCAACCGGCGACCTCGCGCGCCTCAGCGATGATGCCCGGCACGTCGCGGGCAATGCACTCGGCGGAGACGGGGCCGTTGACGACCTCGCATATCTCCACCACTCGCTCTCTATATTCGACACCGCGCTCCTTCGCCATTAGCGTTGGATTCGTCGTAACGCCGGAGAGGACGCCCAGCTTCGCCGCCTCGCGGATCTCGTCGATGTTCGCGGTGTCTAGGAATATGCGCATCTCTTCTCTCCATCGTCGATGCTACAAGTTGCGCCGCGCCATTCCACATTCGTCGAAGCCCGGGCTGCCGGACAAACGGGAGTATCCTGCCTAGTGCTCGGACGTCTCCGACGCCGAAGTCGCGACCAGCGCCTCTCCCGCCATCGACGCGCGCTCCTTCGCCGCCTTCATGAAATCGCGGAAGAGCGGATGCGGCCGGTCTGGGCGCGAGCGGAACTCGGGATGGAACTGTGTCCCGACCATGAACGGATGCCCCGCGATCTCCGAGATCTCGACGAGAGTGCCGTCCGGCGAGAGGCCGCTGGCGACGAGTCCTGCCAGCATCAGCGGCTCCCGGAAGGCCATGTTGAACTCGTAGCGGTGGCGGTGACGTTCCATCACCTCGTCCGTTCCGTAGGCCTCGCGCGCCTTCGTGCCGGCGACCAGGCAGCAGGGGTAGGCGCCGAGTCGCATCGTCCCGCCCATCTGGTTGACGCCTTGCTGTTCCTCGAGCAGGCTTATCACCGGGTAGGGCGTGTTGGGGTCGAATTCGGTGGAGTTCGCGCTATCGTCGCCGAAGGCCTCGCGCGCCATCTCCACCACCATCACCTGCATCCCGAGGCAGAGCCCCAGGTAGGGGATCTCCTGCT
>JALHUB010000326.1 GCA_022865685.1 Dehalococcoidia bacterium
GATCAGCCCGACCCGCGTTGATTTCCTCGCCTCTTGTTGGTATAGTCTTACTATACTCCACGCTCCAATTCCCCTGAGTCGAAGGGAGGGCAGCGCAATGAGGGACGTTGGCTGGCAAGCCGTCCCGGGTCGGGGGTCTGCATCTCCGGCCGCGGTCATCGATGCCGAGCTGCTGGAAGAGAGACGCATGGCTCCTCCCGGCGCCAAGCAGATGCGCCGCGCCTACGGCTTCGACGAAGTCTCCATCGTTCCCGGCGACGTGACCATCAACCCCGAGCTGACCGATATCTCCTTTTCTCTGGGCGACGTCAAGCTGCGCCTGCCGTTCCTGGCCGCCGGAATGGACGCCGTCGTTAGCCCGCGCTCCGCTGCCGTCTTCTCCGAGCTCGGCGGCCTCGCTGTCCTGAACGCCGATGGCCTGCAAACGCGCTACGACGACCCCGAAGGCGTTCTCCAGGAGATCGCCGCAGCGAGCGAGGAGGATGTGGCGGCTCTTCTCCAGCGAATCTATTCCCAGCCGGTCCGACCTCAACTGGTCGGCGAGCGGGTCGGCGAGATCAAGCGACAGGGCGCGCTCTGCGCCGTCTCCTGCACGCCGGCCAGCGCCAAGCGACTCGCGCCCCTGGCTGTCGAAGCGGGCATCGACGTCTTGGTCGTCCAGTCGACCGTCACGACGGCCCGTCACAGCTCGCGGAGCCTGGAGGGCCTGCGCTTCGAGAAGTTGTGCGAGCAGGTGCAGGTGCCCATCGTCGTCGGCAACACCGTCAGCTTCGGTCCCTGCAAGGACCTCATGGAGACGGGCATCGCCGCCGTTCTCGTCGGCGTCGGGCCGAGCGTCATCTGCACCACGCGCGAGGTGCTGGGCATCGGCGTGCCTCAGGTAACAGCGATAATCGACTGCGCCGCCGCACGAGACGCCTATCTGCGCGAAAGCGGTCGCTACGTCCCGGTAATTGCCGACGGCGGCATCCACACAGGCGGCGACCTCTGCAAGGCGCTAGCGGCGGGCGCCGACGCGGCGATGCTGGGCACGCTCCTCGCTGTCGCCGAAGAGGCGCCGGGCCGCGGCTATCACTGGGGCATGTCGGCGCCGCACGCGGAGCTGCCGCGAGGGAAGCGGGTGCACGTGGGTGTGCGCGCCAGCCTGGAGAAGATCCTCTACGGCCCTACCTCTCGCAGCGACGGCACCGAAAACCTGGCGGGCGTCCTGCGGACCGCTCTCGGCGTCTGCGGCGCGAGCAACATCCGCGAGTTCCAGCAGGCGGAGATGATAATCGCGCCGTCGATCAAGACTGAGGGCAAGACAATCGCCTCAGCCTAGAGGCCCTATTTCACCAGCCGGATGAAGTGCATGAGGCCGTTCGGGTCGTAGGTGCCTATCACAGCCCCCGTGGTGAAATCCGCGCGGATGAAGCGTCCCTCGATCAGGCAGTCATTCCCTGTGCACTTCGACTTGGTTCCATCCAAGAAGAAAAGCGCAAACTCCTTGATGGTCACAGGGGAGGTGCCGTTACCGAGAGACTCGATAACAGGCACAATGAGAACCCTGAGGCTGCTTTTGCTTCCCTCTATGAACGGGTTGCAGTTGAACTCAGGGTCAGGGTTAAAACGGTACGTGCCGTCAGCGTTGGGCACGAAGACCTGGTTGAACTCGTTACAGGCCGGGTCGGTATTGTCATAGATATATTCGAGGCCTTTTTTTGTTGGGCCGATCTTGTCGCCGGTCAAACTATCGCATGTTGCGTCAAGGCACTCCGCCGCGGTTGGAGAGCAGCCGTGGGCAAGCGCTTCCACGGAGCAGAGGGTGCCCACACTTCCGTGCTTGATCGTTTCTTCATAAACAGCACCACCTGATCCGTCAATTTGAATCGGCATGGTGTTGCCCTGCAGAATGTTGTTAGCGTCCCACTTGAGCGTCGTCAGTTGTCCGGGCACTGCGTCGTCGATTGCGCTTTCGAGCACGCTAAATGGAGTAACCCGATCGCTGCCGCCGGGAGAAGTCTTGATCGCTGCAGCCGTAACCTCCAGGTCAACCGAGTCGATGCCGATCACACGCGCCAGCGTAGTGCGATGATGCCGATGAAGCGTCACTGTTATCTGGGGATTCAATTGCTTGGGCGTGTTCTGCAAGTTCTGCTGTACTATCGCGATCGATGCGATCTCATCCTCGCTCACGTCATTCTTGGTGGCCCACGTCCTCGCGGTGCTGCCCGCGTCGGTCTGGCTAGGCAGATCTTGCGCGCCGGCCAGGGCCATTGCATCGGCGGCGTTCTGAAGGTCGCGCTTGTCGGAGACCAGAGAGCCAACGTCGATGGCGAGGGCGCTGAAACCGATCAGGCCGGTCATCATCACGCCGACTAGGATGGCCACCTGCCCCCGTTGATTTCTGTGAAGTCCCCGCCCCAAACGGCCTAGAATACGCATTGCACTACTCCAATCGCATGTCGGACGATGACGACAGATCGAAGCCGTCGCTGAAACTGCCTCCTGAGACAAGCTTCATGATGCTGGCCAGGGGCGTGATCAACTTGTAGTGGTACTCGGCAGTCACAATGACTGAACTGCCAGAGGTGTGTCCTGTTGGATACTCCACGTTCACGCACCACCCGGAGCCTTCGAGGCTCGTCTTACAGGGCGCTGCCAAGTCCATCCCGGCCGCCGTCTCACAGACGCGGCTCACGACGTTGCCCC
>JALHUB010000327.1 GCA_022865685.1 Dehalococcoidia bacterium
CTGGAAAGTCTCGGCTACGGCGTTTTTTGGTGACGGAGAAGCCGTTGATTAGCGTTGGAATACTCGGCGCGACAGGGTATGCGGGCGTCGAACTGGCTCGTATCCTGTACCGTCATCCGCAAGTCCGGCTGGCGTCGGTTTCGGGCGCGGAAGGTATCGGGGAGCGCCTCGGCGACTTCTTCCCGCATCTCTATCCGTACGACCTGACGATCAAGGAGCAGCTCGACGACGTCGACGTGGTGCTGGCGGCGCTGCCGCACCGCGTCGCCGCGCAACTGCTGCTGCCGTGGATCGACCGCGGCAAGCCGGTCATCGATCTCAGCGCCGACTTCCGCCTGAAGGACGCGGCCGAGTATGAGAGCTGGTACAAGGTGACGCACCCGCGGCCGGAACTGCTGCGGGAGGCTGTCTATGGGCTGCCGGAGCTGCATCGTCGGGAGATCGCGGGGGCGCGGCTCGTCGCGTCTCCGGGCTGCTATCCGACGGGCGCGATCCTGGCGCTGGCGCCGGCTGTCAAAGAGGGCTTAATCGAGAAGAACGTGATCGTCGATAGCAAGTCGGGCACGTCGGGCGCCGGGCGCTCGCCGACGCTGACGACGATGCTCGCAGAGGCTGGCGAAGGCATCTCGGCGTACGCGCTGGCGGGCCATCGGCACATGCCCGAGATCGTGCAGGAGCTGTCGCTGCTGGCCGGCGAGCCGTGCCCGGTGACGTTCGTGCCGCACCTGCTGCCGATGGTGCGCGGCATCCTGACGACCGGCTATGCGTCGCTCTCGAAGAAGGGTCTCGAGGCCGGCGAGAAGGGCGTGCGCGAGGCATATCGCGAGTTCTACAAGGACGAGCCGTTCGTGCGGGTTGTCGACGCGCCGCCGCAGACGAAGCACGTGCGCGGCAGCAACTTCTGCGCCGTCTGCCCGACGGTCGACCCGCGGACCGGGCGCCTGGTCGTCGTAAGCTGCCTCGACAACCTGGTGAAGGGCGCCGCCGGTCAGGCCGTCCAGAGCATGAACCTGATGCTCGGCCTGCCGGAGACGGCGGGTCTGGAGGAGCTGGGGCTCTATCCCTAGCGGTCTGACAAGAGGCCTGTGGCGGCCATCCGGCCTGACAACGAGTTGACGCCGAGACTGGAAAGCCATGCCTACCGGCAGGCAGGTCTCGGCTACGGTGTTTTCCAACGCTAGTCGACAAGACGCGAACGCGCCGGTCCTCGAAGCAGGCCAATCCGAAGCGATGACTGAGTCACTCGTCACCACCACCGATACGGGCGTGACGGCGCCGCTTGGCTTTCTGGCGGGCGCGACGTCGGCCGGGCTGCGCACGCGCTCTAGCCTTGACGATCTGGCGCTGCTCTTTTCGGAATCGCCATGCGTGGCGGCGGGCCTATTCACGAGCAGCGCCTTTCAGGCGGCGCCGGTCGTCTTGTCGCGCCGGAACCTCGCCGATGGGAAGGCGCAGGCGGTGATCGTCAACGCGGGTTGCGCGAATGCGTATGCCGGCGCCGAAGGTTACCGCGATTCCGAGGAGATGGCGCGCCTGGCCGCAAGCCAGTTACGCCTCGCCTATAGCGCCGTTGGTTCCGCAAGCAAGCTTCGACTGGCCGATAGCGACGTCCTCGTCGCGAGCACCGGCGTCACCGGCCATCGACTGCCCATCGACAAGATCCGCGCCGCGATGCCGACGATAACGCTCGATCGCGGCGGCGGCGACCGCTTCGCCCGCGCCATCATGACCACCGACACCGTCCCCAAGCAGGCGGTGGCGACGTTCACAGCCGGCGGGCGCGGGTATCGAGTCGGCGGCTGCGCCAAAGGCTCGGGGATGATCCATCCCAACCTGGCGACCATGCTGGCATTCCTGACTTCGGACGCGCCGGTAGAGCGGGCGTTCCTGGAGGAGACCCTGCGACGGGCCGCGGACGCGTCCCTCCAGATGTTAACCGTCGACGGCGACACCAGCCCCAACGACACCCTCCTCATCCTGGCGAACGGCGCCGCCGGCGGGCTAACTCTGCGCGAGGGCGTCGAGGGCGCTACGCAGCTCCGGGAGGCCGTCGCGCAGGTCTGCGTCGAGCTGGCGAAGGGCATGGCCCGCGACGCCGAGGGCGCGACCAAGCTGATCGAAGTGAAGGTCGTCGGCGCCAAGAGCGTGGCTGATGCCCGCGCCGCGGCTCGCACCGTCGCCGGGTCGCCGCTGGTGAAGTCGGCCGTCTACGGCAATGACCCCAACTGGGGGCGGGTGC
>JALHUB010000328.1 GCA_022865685.1 Dehalococcoidia bacterium
AGGACCTCGACTGGCAACCGCTGGGCGAAGAGCTGTTCGATCTGATGCACATGAAGCCGAAGGGCGGCAGCGAGTCGAAGCCGGGCACGCCGCTGACGGCCGGCCAGGAGGAGAACTACGAGAGCCCGCAGCCCGTCGACTTCCGCGGCGACTTCAAGCCGGAGCTCGTCCAGCTCCTCATGCGGCTGCGACTCCAGGAGGGCGCCGAGGTGCCCGAAGGCCTGGCACCGCTCACCGCCGAGCAGTTGCGCGAGCTGATGGAGAAGAGCGTCGAGATCACCGTCGGGGCGATGGCGGAAGGCGACCTTTCGTCGGCGGTCGGCCTCTTCCTCACGAACCTGGAGAAGGAAGCGGGCATGCCGATCCCCGACCAGTCCGTCGACGTGAAGGACGGGCAGCCGGCCGGCGAGGTCGAGCACGAGGAGAAGGGCGTCGTCGCGGAGACGAAGGAGTTCTGGTACGACGAGTGGGACTTCCGCGCCGCCGACTACAAGCCGCGCTGGTGTCGCGTCCTCCAGCGGCCGCTGGAAGAGGGCGACGACGCGTTCTTCGAGGAGACGCTACGTCGCTACAGCGCCCTCGCGGCCCAGACACGCAAGCAGTTCGAGCAGTTGCGCCCCGAGCTGTTTCGCAAGATAAAGCGCCTCCACGACGGCGAAGACTTCGACCTCGACCTGGTCATCGAGTACATGACCGAGAAGCGCGCCGGCCACAGCTTCACCGACAAGGTCTACTGGCGGCGCAACAAGGTGGAACGCCAGGTCGCCGTCGCCTTCCTGCTGGATATGAGCGCTTCGACGGACGAGGAGATCGAGAAGCGGAAGCAGAAGTACGCCGAGGACGAGGATTTCGGGCAGGACGCGCGTCGCTACTACGAGTGGCTGAGCAAGCGCAAGGCGGAGGCGATGTTGCAGCCGCCGAAGCGCATCATCGACCTGGAGAAGGAGAGCATGGTGCTCCTCATCGGCGCACTGGAGGCTATCGGCGACGACTACGGCATCTACGGCTTCTCCGGCTACGGCCGCGACAACGTGGAGTTCTACGTCCTCAAGGACCTCGACGAGCCGCTATCCGACAAGGTGAAGGCGCGCATCGACAAGACGGAGCCTATCCGCTCGACGCGCATGGGGCCGGCGATCCGCCACGCGACGGCGAAGCTCGAGGAGCACGACGCCAAGGTGCGCATCCTCTTCCTCGTCTCCGACGGCCGCCCGCAGGACCACGGCTACGGCCGCGACCGCACGGAGCGCGAGTACGCCATCAACGACACGCACCAGGCGCTGATGGAAGCGAAGCGGAAGGGCATCGTGCCGTTCTGCCTGACCGTCGACCGCGAGGGTCACGAGTATCTCGGCCAGATGTGCGAGGACATCGGCTACGAGATACTGGGCGACATCGACTCGCTGCCGAGCCGCCTGCCGACCCTCTATCGCCGCCTCACCGAGTAGCGCCTCCTCGCGTACCAGCCGCCCGCCGCCAGCAGCAGCGCGCCGCCTGCGGCCGTTGCCGCGAACATTGTCCCGCGCGCCGTGCAGTCTGTTGGGCCAGCAGGTGTGGAGGCGTCGGCCGGTGCCAGTTCGGCGATGCCGCCGACGGGGCCTCCCGGTGTCGCCGTGGTCAGATCGGCGGTCATCGTCTGGGCGCAGCCGGCGCTGATGTCCGAAACGCTTGCACCGCTGGCCGCACTGCTGTACAGATTGCTGTTGGGCGTGGACGTACTGTCGAAGGTGGTCTTCCCGCTGGAGCCCCGGTATGGATCGCCGGCGTCGCCCCGATTGGTCATGTTGTCCAGGTCGTTGTTTCCGTCCGCCTCTTCGAGGTCCACCAGCTTGTGAGTCTCGTCGCCATTGGCAGTGCCATCGCCGGGCCGGTTCTCATCGATGTGCCAGATCAGCAGCCCGCAGCCGTCGAGGCCCTGGTCGAAACCAGTCTGCTGGCGGTTCTCCGCCAGGAAATACTCTCCGGTTCCCGAGCTGCCAAACCGCCAATCGACACCGTTCGGGTTGGACCGCAGTTGGTAGACCGTGGCGTTGGTTTCCACCTGGGGGATCGAGCTGTTGTTCGTTGATCCCTGGATCAGGGTGGGGTTCACCCACCCCATGAACCACTTGCTCCACGCCTCCATGTGCGCCGGACTCTCACCGTTCTCAGTCCCCGGATTGTTGCTCGTCCAACAGCCGCTTCCCATCAAGCCCCAATGTCCAATGCCTTCCGAGTCGCCGTCGCCGGAAACGGTGTCATAGAGGTCGGGCAGCCCAAACGAATGGCCCAGTTCGTGAGCGAAGACGCCGATGGTCCGGATGGCGGCGCTGGGCGTGTCCCACAGCAGCTCCGACTGTATTGTGTACACGCTGGCCTGCTTGCCATCGACCGTTACAGGGGTCTGGAGTGTCCACTGATGTGGCCACAAACCGTCACCCGGAGGGTCGGCACACCAGGCTCCAACATCCGGTCCGCACCCCGCGAATACCACGGCTACGACGTCGACCGAGCCATTGTTGTCGTTGTCGTAGGGGGCGAAATCGAAACCGGCGGCGTCTGCTTTTTGGATGGCCTCCGCAACGAGTTCCTGCACCTTGGAGTAATCGGCGGGATCGTAGTAGCTGCGGTTGTTGTTCGACGTGACCCAGTTGGGGATCCCTCCGGGCCCGCTGGACAGCGTGAGGCTATTGTAGGAGGTCTCCTTGAAATAGTCCTTGAGATCGCCTGGACCGCTCGCGCCCCCGCCGAAGAGATTGAGTTGAAAGTCGACGTTGGTCTTAACGTTCGCCTTGTCGGGGAACTTGATGAGGAGGACCGGGATGTTTACGTTCCCCGATTTCGTGGGCGCCGCTTCAGCACCCGGTCCCGGCGAGCGCCCTGGCATGGCTTTTTCCACAATCGCTTCCGAAGGGCGTTCGTGTTTGGCCAATACGGCCAGGGGAGAATCCTTTGCGACAACCAGGGCTGTCGCCGCCAGCCTTCCCGTGGGATCCCTCTTTGCGTACACCCAGTCGCCGGAAGGCTCCTTCTGCAAGATGGAGTACCCGTCGAGTGTCTCCCAGCCGTTCGCAAACTCGTCCCCCCAAAGCCGCGCCTGGAAGCGCGTGCCGTCGGGCTGCTGCAGCCACTGTGGCGTCCCGATAGCAGGGTCTGCATGCGCGCCGGGAGGAGGCGGGCCGAAGAATCCTAACCCCAGAGTCGTCGCCATCAAGCCTGCAATGAATCTGAGAGATATCTTCTTCATTCCTGCCCCTCCTGTCCTTTCTCAGTGATCTGCAAGCTCCCTGCCGGGCACTGGCCGTCTACTGAGTTGTGACTGCGGTCCACTACCAAGTCGTTGGCCTTCGCGCGCCCTGCTCAGTAGAATGTATAAGGTGCTAGGGTGTGCGCCCGCATTCCTTCAATACGCTGGTTGGCCTTCTCATCCGGCTAGCGGCAGATGCTATCCAGCGTCACCAGAGCCGGTGCATATCTCATCGTCCCACCTCAGATGAGTGGGTGACCGCTGCCGCGCGGGTACCGTCCGGTGCAAGTGGATCTTAGCGCGCCTGTCAATAGGCACGACGACGCGTTCTCGCGAAGAGAACGCGTCGTCGCGATGACGCTAGAAGGGTGTCGCTCTGTCCGTCGACCGCGAGGGACACGAATACCCGGGCCGGATGTGCGAGGACATCGGCTACGAGATCCTGGGCGACATCGGCTCGCTGCCGAGCCGCCTGCCGACCCTCTATCGCCGCCTTATCGAGTGAAAGACCGCGTCTAGCTTGCTCGCAATCGCCTCCTGGCATACCATCCGCCGGCAGCCAGCACGACGAGCAGCGCCGCTGCTCCGCCCGCCATGGCGAACGTTGCGGCTGATGAGCCTCCGCCCGTCTCCACCGGCGACGCCTCGGCGTCTGGAGCCTCCGCTATCCCGCCGACTCCGGTGCTTGCAGTGACCTGAAACGGTGCACACAGCACGTTGTTGCCAGGCCAAGGACTGGGATCGATGTACCCCTGCAGGGGCTCAATCTTGTTGCAGAACCAGAAAACGTATTTCCCCGGGTCGCAATGGAAGTCGAAGAAGCGGGTGAGGGGTATAGGCAATCCCGGGACTTCCTCGATGCCGTACTGCAACGTCTTGAAGTGCACGTCAACCTCAAAGGTCTGACCGACTACGGGCAGCCCCTGCTGCAACACCGGCGGGTTGATGTCCACGTCCCCCGGCACCTTGGCCGGCGGGTACAGAACCTCCTCGCCGAGCTGCTCAGGGGAAAGAGGCGGGGCGGTGGGCTGGCCATGGATGCTATATATGTCCCAGGGGAAATTACGCGGAGGCATCGTCGCCTTGTCCCACCAGCGCCCATAGCAGCCGACCGGAATGTCCGCGTAGAACGCGACCTGCGAGTCGAGTGGTCCCGAGCCCGGCGAATACGCTAGAAGGGCGTCTAGCGAGGTCACACTGATCAGCGTCTGCGGCTGGCCGGGGTGGATGACGAATGGAAAGTGGGTGTTAATTTCCGTGCCCATATTGGGGTATGCGTCAGCCCGGTCCAGTATGACCTCCAATACCGCCTTGTCGGCCTGGCCTGTCTGTGCGTTTATCGTGCCCGATACCCTGAGCAGCGCCAGAGTCGCGAAGACTGCTAGAAGAACGACTGTCAGCGCCAGGTTCCTTTTCTTCATGGCTTCCTCCTTGTCATGTGGTGAGCAACAGGCCCGCGGCCCCGTCGGCGCGGCAGTATCGCTGTTGCCGTCGCCGCTTGCGTGCTGCTCGGCTTCTCCTCTGAGCTGTCCAGGCAAGGTCCCCCCGCCCAGCCTCGCCCGTCTCGTTTTCAGCTCGTGTCTGCCTGCCTTCCTGCCCGCAGCCCGGCGTCGCGTTTGACTGCGAGCGATGTTCGTTCCTAGAATAGATATAGCTAGGGTGTGCGCCCGCATTCCTTAGCGTCGGGCCCTGGTGGGTACCACCACCTGGGCCCTCTTTTTCAAGGAGTCGATCGTTGCTGCTGCCGGTTCTTCGCTACCTAAGAAAGCAAAAAGCCAACCGGCATCGCGCTGGTTGGCTTCCCGTCCGGCTCGTTAGGAGACTCCCCGGGCCCTACCGACCAGCCCCGCCACCATGGTCGTCGCAGCCCTCTCCCGCGACCGCTCGTGTGAGGCAGGGAGGGTGAGCAGTCGCGTCAGCCTATACCCTTGGCGAGGTCATTATACACTGTCTGTCAAGACCCCCGCGACGGCCAGTCGAAGGAGATCGCCAGGCTGTCAATAGCTCCGACGGCGCCTTCTCGCGAAGAGTACGCCTGCCGCCAGGATGGCGACCGCCGCGATGCCCGCCGCCGCGATGAGCCATCTGTTTGGCCCACCATCGTCCGGCGCGCCGGCCTCTGACGTCCCGGCGTCGTCGTCGACCGCCGGCTGAGGCGCCACGTAGCGATAGAGGAAGTCGCTCATCCAGCCGATGATCTGCTCTGCGTCGGCGCTCCAGACGAGGTGCCCGGCGCCCTCGACGGGGTGGAACTCCGCCGTCACCCCTGCCTCCTGCGCCCGCGCGACGATGTCCAGTGCCCCCTCGTAGGGAACGGTGGTGTCTTCCGTCCCGTGCACGACCAGCACCGGCGGCTCGCCCGCGCCCATCAGCGTGACGTCCATGCCACCCGCGACGTCCACGCAGGCGGAGGTGTTCGAAGGATAGCCCGCGTTGCCGCTTTCGCCCGGGTCGGCGGAGTTGTAGCTCACGTATAGCGCCGCGATCGCCCCGGCGGAGAACCCACCGACGGCGATGCGAGCGGCGTCGATGCGGTAGGTGGCGGCGTTGGCGCGCAGCCAGCGGACGGCGGCCTGGGCGTCGTGCTGGGCATCGGCGATAACCTGTGGCAGTCTCGGGTCGCCGGCGCCGAAGCCGTAGTACTCGCCCTCGCGCAGGCGATAGTTGATCGAGACGACGACATAGCCACGCCTGGCGAAGCGGCCGGCGAGCATTGCTTCGAACAAGCTGGCCTTGTCGCCGCTGCTGAAGCCGCCGCCGTGGATCCAGACGAAGGCGGGCCGCGCGGCCTCCGTGTCGCCGGCGGGCTGGTAGAGGTCGAGGCGCAGCGTCTCCATCTCGCCGTGCTCATCGACTGCCCGGCCGTAGGCGATGTCCGCCGTGATGGCGACGGAGGCGAAGACCTCGTCGCGGTAGCGCTGGCCCTGGGCGACGGCGGCCGTCTGCGCCGCAATCGCGGCGACGAGGATGACGGCGAGGAGCAGGAGGGCGGTCTTTGCGCGCGATGACATGTCGACTCGCCCGTATTGTACCGCCGAAGTCAACTATGGCGAGTGTTGAAGCTGCATCGCGCCTTCGCACCGCGACGCTGGACAGCGCGGACGCCGCTGGCCCGGACGGCCCCGACCTGGCGTTCACGGCTTCGCTGGAGTACCGCTCGGTGGAGGATTAGCGGTCCCCAGCCGTTTGCTGGCGTCCTACCGCCGCCTCACTGGACCAGCGTTCGGCGGAGCAGCGAGAGCGCAGTTGTGACGGCGCGACGCTTCACCATCTCCCGGCTCTGCGCAAACTGGTA
>JALHUB010000028.1 GCA_022865685.1 Dehalococcoidia bacterium
CGCACGCTCCTACACGTTGCTCAGCGCCACCCAGCTCGCCGCTGCGCTCCTGGCGAACGACTCCTCGTCCTTGGAGAAAACCTTCACTGATGCCGACCTCGTCGTCGAAGAGAGCCTGCGCAACGCCCGCAACAATCTCGCCGCGATGGGGAATGATATCGAAGCGGCACGCCTGGACACCGTCATCGCCCAGATCGACGAGTGGCAGTCGCAGACCGGCGGCTTCCTGGCCATGGGCGACGCAACCTCGCAGCAGGAGAGACTGCAGATGGGGCAGCAGTACATACCCGCGCTCTGGCCCCAATTCAGGGACACGATGGAGCAGCTCGCGCGGCTGAGCGAGAGCCAGCAGGCGCAACTGGTGGGCGAGACGGCCGCCGCCAAGCAGGCCGTCGACAAGAGCCTGGCCTTGATCGTCGGGCTGACAACGATCGCCTTCCTCGCCGCCATCGGCACTCTCACCCTGGTTTACTCCGTCGTCCGGCCGCTGCGCTCGCTGGAGCGGGTCGCCAGCGCCGTGGCGGCAGGCGACCTGAACGTGCGGGCAGCCATGGATGGCCCGCAAGAGGTCGGATCGCTCGCAGGGGCGTTCAATACCATGGTCGAGGAGCGACAGCGCGCGGAAGAAGCCCTCAAGCAGCTCGCGGCGACGGACAACCTGACCGGCCTTTACAACCACCGCTCCCTGCACGATGTCCTCGACCGCGGGATCCAGAGGAGCACAAAGAGCGGCCGCCCGCTTGCCATCATCATGATGGACGTCGACGGCTTCAAGCTGTTCAACGACACCTACGGCCACCAGGAAGGCGACCGTCTCCTGAAGCAGGTCGCGGACGTGCTTCGCAACCAATTCGATGACAAAGCCGTCGTCGGCCGTTACGGCGGCGACGAGTTCATGGCGATACTGCCCGACACGGACCGCGAGTCGGCAGCCCGCTGCGGCGCCGCGCTACTGGAGGCGCTTGCGAAAGAGCGAGCGCGCCCCCGTCGCGGCGGCGACTTGCCGATCGTGCTCAGCATCGGTCTCGCCGTGTGCCCCGACGACAGCAAGCATAAGGAAGAGTTGGTCGCCTACGCCGACGCATCCCTCTTCGAAGCCAAGCAGCTCGCCGGCGGCACGCTCGTCATCGCGCACGGTGAGCCCGGCGACGGCATCAGCAAGCAGCGCACGCCGTTCGGAGTGCTCGATGCTCTCGTGCGCGCGGTCGACCGAAAGGACCGCTACACGCGCCGCCACTCGCAGCAGAACGCGGAGTACGCCGTCGCCCTCGGCAAGGCGATAGGGCTTTCGGAGGGGGCGGTGAACGCCCTCCGCATCGGCGGGCTGCTCCACGATGTCGGCAAGATCGGCGTCCCCGACGACATTCTCAAGAAGCCCGGCGCTCTGACCGACGAAGAGATGCGCATTATGCGCGAACACGTCGTGCTCAGCAACCTCATCGTGCACGGCGTGCCGAACCTGCAGGACGTCTCCGACGCCGTCTACAGCCACCACGAGCGCTGGGACGGGAACGGCTACCCGCGCGGCCTCAAGGGGGAAGAGACACCTCTTCCCGGGCGCATCATGGCCCTCGTCGACGCCTATTCGGCGATGATCCTCGACCGCCCGTACCGAAAGGCGCTCAGCTACGAGGAAGCCGTCGCGGAGATGCGGAGGAACGCTGGCACCCAATTCGACCCCGACCTCGTCGAACCGTTCGTCCGCCTTGTGGATACTCAGGCGCAGGCCGCCGCTTAGAGCACCCCGGAACGCAAGCAGCCCCATCGCCGAGGAGTGGACAACGCTCCCTCTCTGTGCCATTCTGTAATTAGGAGGGCGCTCACCGAATAGGGAACGAAGGTTCCGGCGGGGGTTCCGGAGGAAGAAGATGCGAGTCTTGAAGAAGGATGCTCGCCCCGTCGCACCGGAAGACGAAGCAAGCGGAGAGACTATCGAACAGCTACTGACTGAACTGCACAGCCACGACTGGAAGCAGCGAGAACACGCCCGCTGGCAACTCGTGACGCTGAGGGACCTGGCGGTGTTTCCGCTCATCGACGCCCTGGAGGACCCCGACTGGCACGTCAGATGGGAGGCGGCGAAAGCGCTGCACGACATCGCCGACGCGAGGGCGGCGCCGGCGCTAGTCAAGGCCCTGAGGGATAAGCGCTTCGACGTGCGCTGGCTGGCGTCGGACGCGCTCATCGCTCTCCGAGAGGCCGGGTTACCGCCGCTGCTAAGCGCCCTGGTCCATCACGGCGACTCGATCCTGCTGAGGAACGGCGCCCATCACGTACTGCGCGACCTGAGCCGCGGGCATGTCAGCCGCGACATCGTCGAGATACTGAAGCCTGTCGTGGTGGCGCTGGAGAGCATCGAACCGTCGATGACGGTGCCGTTGGCGGCCCAGAAGGCGCTGGACCAGTTGCCGGCGCGCATTCGGAAGACAGCCGCCGCGTAACGTCTGGACTATCGGGGTCGAGCCGTTGTCAGGGGGATGGCGGCGCTGAGGCGACGTCGACGCCCCCGGCGCGCGAGGTGTGGCTCGCGCGGTAGAGCACGCTGAGGCCCACCCCCAGCGTC
>JALHUB010000329.1 GCA_022865685.1 Dehalococcoidia bacterium
GACGAGGGCGGCGCGCGACCGGCCGGAGAAACCTCGCGCACAGGAGGCGCCGAGAGCGAAGGCGCAGGGGCGCGCACTCCCACGGGTGCAGGCGCAGGTGCTACGCCGCAGCAAGAAGGGGCGCGGCCGGCCAGCGCAGGCGGGGAGGCACCCGCCGTGCGCCCAACTGCGGAGCCGACCCGCGCGGAAGCTGGCGAAGCGCCGCGACCTGCCGCTGCTCCAGAAGGCGACGCACGCGCCGCCGCCCCCGACGCAGAAGCGACGCGCCCGGCCGAGGGAGGCGGAGGTCTTGCCGGCAGCGCCTACAACCGCTACATGGACGTGCAAAACGTTGAGCAACGCTACCAGGAGCACATCGCTGCCGGCATGTCACCGGCGGAGGCGTTCAGCCTCGCGGTGGCCCAGACGGGCGCAGGCAACCTCGCCAGCGATCTTGCGCCGATACCCGGCGTGACCAACCCGCTGTCCGGCGCCGCGCTCAGCTCGCTCCTGCCCGGCGCGATGAGTAACGTCATGCCCGACCAGGCGATCCAGAGCTGGGTCGGCACCGGCTACGGCGCCCTAAGCGCCCTGGGTGAGAGCATCGGCACGAGCGCTTACGCGGGCGAGCTCGACACAAGCGCCTTCGATCGCTTTGCCGAGAGCGTCGCCAACCGGCCCGGCGCGGACCCGTTCTCCGGCTGGGCTCAGGTGTCGCAGCTCGTGGGCGAGGAGTCGGCGCGGACGGACGGCGGCAACCTGCTCAGCGACCTAGCGCTGATCCGCGACACCGGCGCCGGCGTCGACGTCGCCAACGAGGCGATGAGCGACTTCCAGCAGCAGGTCGACGAGGGGAAATACGGCTCGCCGCTACAGGGCATCAACTACCTGACACAGGCAGCGGCGGAGGTCGTCGCCGACCCGACGACGACCGTCGGCCAGTTCGTCGACGATGTGAAGAACATCTATAACTACGGCCCCGGCGACAACTTCTGGAACGACTCGCTCAATCAAACCGTTGACGTGATCAAGAACACGCCCGTCGCGGGGACTATCTACGACGGCTATCACCGGGTATTCCAGGGCATCGCCGACCAGGGCGTGGGCAACTTCGCCGGCGAGATGGCGGAAGGGGCCTATGCCCTCGGCCAGGAGGGCTGGAACGCCGGCGTCGAAGGCGCGAGCAACGCCGCAAGCTCAGCCTATGACTACGTGCGGAGCTGGTTCTAGGAGAAGAAGTTGCCCGCTTACGTTCTGACCCACGAGCAGATACGAACGGCCCTCGGTATGGCGGGCGTCGAAGTAGGCGCGGGCTCGCCGCTGGCCGCCCTGCCGGAGTCGTCCCGCCTTCTCCAACCGTCGGACGCCGCCTTCCAGAAGATGGCGGAGGGTCACCTGCTTGAGCAGCAGGACAGCAGTTGGCGAGTGAATACCCTGGCCAAAGCGGTCTTGTTCACCTGTGCGCAGCCGGAAGAGGTGCTGGCGCTCCGCGTCATGGGACCGCAGCAAACCGGCTTATCCGTCTGCCGGCGAGGGCCGCTCCTATCGGAGTGCACGGTAGCCGGGCCGGGACTCGTGAAGCTCGCCTTCCCTCTCACCCGCTCGTCGATTGTCCTGATGCTGACCAGCGCCCTCTCCAACGACCGGCCCGAGCCTGAACCGACGGGTTTCCGCTTCCAGGGGCGCGCGGACGACGCTTTCGTGCTCAGCCTCCTGCTCAACGAGGCCCGCGCGAACCCGGAAGGAATCGCCGCCGAACAGATAGCGGACAGGGTCGCCGCCGCCGTCGAAAACCCCGCGCTGACGCTGCCGTTCGTGCTCGTGGCGGGCGCGGAGCCGCTGCTGGCGCTCGCCAGGTCGCGCGACGCCGTCGAGGCCGCGGTCGGGCGGCTGGCAGCGGCGGGCCAGGCGCAAAACGAGGGCGGATGGCTGCGACCGTCGACCGTGGCGCTGAAGGCGCTGAATAGCCCGCCGGTAGCCGGGTTCACGGTCAGCCGCACACTGGTGGGCCCAGACGGCGCGGCGTCGCAGGCGCTCGAGGTCGCGCGTTGCGGCGAACGGAACATCGTCTTCCGGTCGCTACGCCACAGCGGCGAGCAGCCCCTTTTCGAGTGGAGCGAGGTGAGTCGACGGCAACTGCGCGCCCTCGTCGCGGCCACCGTGATGGACGAGCGCGAGCTAACGGCGATGCTTTCGCCACAGCCGGAGCCGGCGGTGACACCCGAGCCTGAGCCGGCGCCAGAGCCGGCGATGGCGTCGTCGCCCGCCGCCGAAAGCATCTTCTGCACCAACTGCGGCTACGAGGCGCGACCCGGACAGCGCTTCTGTCGCTCCTGCGGCGCGCGACTCATCGAGGGCTGACATGGACGACACGTACAAGCTGGCCCCCTATCTCGTAGCACTCATCGCATTCCTGGGCTCGGCGTACATGATTACGCGCGGGCCGAAGGAGGGCCGTTTCGACTGTGTCGCGCCGATAATCCAGACCGCCATTACAATGTCGACTCTTGTCATCTATGTCGGCCTGCTCAAGATCAACATCTCGCCTGCCCTCTGGCTGCCCGCCCTGGGCGCGGGCATCGCCCTCGGCACCTACGGCTCCTGGGCGACGACGCTGGAGCTTCAACCGGACGGATCGGTGAAGACCGTCCGCACCATGTGGTACCTGGCAGTCCTCGCGGTGACGATCGGCCTCTCGCAGGTCCTCATTCGCAACTCACTGCTGCACAAGCAGCTTTTCAACGGCGGCCTCGCGGCTTTCTACTTCGGCACCGGAACAGCCGTCGCCAGCAACGTGACCCTTATCTTCCGGGCGCTGAGGCTCAAGAATACGACCCTGGACGAGGTGCTGGCGCCCATCGGCCGGTTCAGTTGGCGCGAAGGCACCGAGGGGTCGCCCTGGCAGAAGATGCGGGAACGGCTCGCCAGTGGCGGGCCGGCACCTGTGGTTGGCCCACCCGCGCAGTCGCGGGAAGTGAGTCGACCGGCGGCCGCGCCCGAGCCATCGACGCCGGCGCTACCTCCGGCCGCCACGGACGGGGACGTTCGCTGTCAGAACTGCGGCGCCATCGCCAAGGCAGGCGTAAGCTTTTGTCGCGAGTGCGGTGCGCCGATAAGAGAGTAGCGACGGATGCTCCAGGGTCCATTAGTCCTTTGTCGACAGAAGGAGAACCACCATGGCCGTATTGTGCAACTTGTGTGGCGCGGAAGCGCCCGATGACGCCCTGTTCTGTGAGGCGTGCGGTCAGAAACTGGAGAGTCCCGCCGCTGATGCTGTTCCCACGGTGGCCTGTCCCGCCTGCGGCACAGCGAATCCGCCCGATAGCGCGTTTTGCGAGGAATGCGGCGGCGCGATCCCCGACGACGCCGCGAAGGGCGGACGAAAACCGGGCTTCCTGGGCCTGGCAGCGAAAGCAGGCGCAGCGGGCATCGGACTGGGAGGCGCCGGCGTAGGGCTATCGTCGGTGCTCGGTGGTGGCGCCGGCGCTGCGGCGGCGGAAGGCGCGGGCGCGACAGCCTCGGGAGCAGCGGGTGCGGCGGCCTCCGGCGCGGGCTCCGGCGCGGCGGAGGCAGGAAGTGAGGCGGCGGCAGAGGCCCTCGGCCACGCCGCAGGTGACGCCGCATCTTCCGCCGGCGGGACGTCAGGCGGCCCCCTCGCGGGTGGGCCGGGCGGCGGAGCAGCCGATGGAGGCCTGCCGCATGGTGGCGCACAACATTTCGGAACACCGCACGGCGGAACGCCCGGTGGGGGCGCGCCCGGCGGCACACCGGGAACGCCGACCTCGGGCACGGGACCCGGATTTGGGGATTCACCGGTCAAGCCCGACCTGACCCAAGGACCCTCCATACAGGGACCTTCGGGAACGGAGGGGTCAGGCGCGTCGACCGGTGGCGGAACGGGGACGTCGACTGGAGGCGGCACGGGAACATCGACCGGCACCGGACCGGGATCAGCCACAGGCGGAGCGCCCGGCGGGACGGCGACAGGCACACCACCCGGC